>CAXBEL010000073.1:0-18578 GCA_963974735.1 uncultured Flavobacteriaceae bacterium
CAGTGACTTCCACGTTGTCGACGTGACACTCTGAACCAACTGAGTTAATGACCCATTCTGCTGTAAAAATAAACTTTTTAAAAGTGATAAAACAACTTTAATTCCGCGTTTCAAATAAGAAACCCTACTTAAAATTTAAGATTTACTTTATAGGCAGTAGCAAACAACTCCAACCATTTAATTTTTAGGCATATAATTTAACACCTTTTTCATCTTTTTGATTATTTGAATTCAAAAAGGAAATTATTACAAAATAGCAGTTCAGAATTTATTCATTTTAATAGCTATAGAAATACGGCTAAACTACATTTGCCTTTCCTATCTAACGACCTGTTTATGCATTTACGTACGGCCTCAGCAAAACGTAAAAAATTGGCTACAATTCTCACTTTTCTCTCCATACCCCTTTCTGGGTTTATGACAGATATTTATTTGCCTTCATTTCCTGCAATGTCCCGCAACCTCAATGTTTCTGAACAAAGCATACAGCTTACACTCACATGTTTTTTTCTGAGCTACGGCTTTTCACAACTCTTTGTAGGCCCTGTGGCAGATAGTGTAGGACGCAGAAAACCCATGTTAATATCGCTGGCTGTATTAATGTTGAGCAGTCTGGCTGTCACTTTTACTGCAGAAGTTTATATAATTAGCCTTTTACGTATCATACAAGGTATTGCAACCGCATTTATTGTAGTATCAAAACGAGCCTATTTTGTAGATCTTTATGACAACAAGGAGCGCAAATACTACCTGAGCTACTTTACCATTGTCTGGTCTTGTGGCCCAATTATCGCCCCATTTTTAGGAGGATATTTGGAAGATCTTTTTGGCTGGCAGTCCAACTTTTACTTTCTCGCGATATACGCCGGGATCCTGTTTTTTGCCGAACTGATTTTTAGCGGTGAGACCATACGCAACTATAAAAAATTCAATCTTAAAATAACCAGCTTGCTGTATCTGGCCATGCTTAAAAACCCTGGTTTTATTCTGGGAATTCTGGTTCTGGGACTCGCATACTCTGTGGTAATGGTTTTTAATATAGCCGGCCCCTTTGTAGTAGAGCATCACTTTAATTACAACTCGGTAATCATAGGTTATTGTACACTTATTCTGGGACTCTCCTGGATGATAGGCGGCATTTTAAGCAAACAGTTTACACCTGCTGATTTTAATAAAAAAATTCGTGCCGTATCGCTAATTCAATTGGTGCTTATCGCTGCATTTATAGGGCTTGGGTTTGCCTATGATAATCTTGTATTACTAATCTCCTTTGCTTTTATCATTCATATTTGCTCCGGATTTTTGTTTACTAATTATTTTACTAACAATATGCTGTTTTTTCCCGGAAACGCGGGTATTGCTGGCGGATTAATGGGCGGGCTTTTGTATATAATTACCTCAATTAGCAGTTATGTAATCTCTGCCTCTGGTGAAATAAATACGACCTTTGATATGTCATTGCGGTACTTGCTGGTGGCCGCGCCCCTCGCGTTAGTTATTTTCTTTTCACTACGGTTTTTTAAAAAGCGGGATTTACGCAAAGCAAAAAGTTTTATAAGATCAGAAGTGTAAACGTATTTTTAATTGCTTAGATCGCTACGTTTAATTTTAAAGAGTTCTAACAAACTAAAATATGCTATCCCTTAACTTAATAAAAAGGGTTGATAGTAAAATCTTTCAACCTTTATTCTCTAAAAATCAAATTGAAATAAAGCTTATGTAAACGACTGTATAAAGCAAAGGAAAGAATATAATCAGCCATTATTTTGAATATAGTTTAAGCCAGATCTATTTAATTCTGAATAAAAAAACAATATCAAAACAACTACTTTAATTCCTGCTATAAAATAATAAAGCCTACATAAAAATGTAGGCTTTATTTAAGTGGGCAATGAGGGATTCGAACCCCCGACCCCCTCGGTGTAAACGAGGTGCTCTGAACCAACTGAGCTAATTGCCCTCTCAATTGCGGATGCAAATATAGCTTAATTTTACATTCTGCAAAACACTTTTAAAAAAATAATCAAATTATTTCTGCAACCACAAAAGTACTGCCTCCCACAAAAATCATATCCTGCTCATTTGCAATCTGTTTAGCCGTATTTAATGCTTGAGAAACAGACTCATATTTTTTTCCCTTCAAGCCATATTTCTCGGCTTGGGAAGCTAAAGTATCAGCATCAAGCCCTCTTTCTAAATTCGGTTTGCAAAAATAATACAGCGCGTTTTTTGGGAATAAAGGTAAAATAGAATCCAAATCCTTATCTGCCACTACGCCTATTACCATATGAAGCCTTTCAAATTTTTCAGCTTTTATCTGTTGCATGGTCAATTGAAGCCCTTCCTTATTATGACCGGTATCGCAAACTATTTTTGGATGTTCACCTAAAACCTGCCATCTGCCCTGTAAGCCCGTATTTAAAACAACTTTAGAAAGTCCATCTTTAATATTCTTATCACTTATTTTAAATACACCTCTACTCTGCAGAACTGCTATTGTCTTTAGAACGGTTTTTAAATTGAATTTTTGATATTCACCTTTTAAATCGGTAGGATAGTCGCCAAATTCTTCTTCTGAAGCAAAATAAATCTGACTTCTATTTTCAGCGGCCTTCTGAACAAAAACCGGCGCGGTTTCCCGATGTTTCTCTCCTATTACAACAGGAATGTTGTTTTTAATGATTCCGGCTTTCTCATAAGCTATTTTCTTAAGGGTGTCGCCCAAAAAGGCAGTATGATCCAGACCTATATTTGTTATTACAGAAACTTCTGGTGTAATCATATTTGTTGCATCCAGTCTTCCGCCAAGTCCAACCTCTATTACCGCAACATCTACTTCTCTTTCTGCGAAGTATTCAAAAGCCATTCCTACTGTAAGCTCAAAAAAAGAAAGGGAATGATCTTCAATAAATACTTTTTCCTTCTTAATAAACTGCATCACAAAATCCTGAGAAACCATGGTACCGTTTACGCGAATGCGTTCTCTAAAATCTTTTAAATGGGGGGAGGTATAAAGACCTACTTTGTATCCTGCTTCCTGAAACACAGAAGCGAGCATGTGACTGGTACTGCCCTTGCCATTAGTTCCGGCAACGTGTATGGTCTTAAATCTATTTTGTGGATTAGCAAGCTCTTGTGCTAAAGCCTGAATATTACCTAAGTCCTTTTTGTAAGCGGCAGCACCCTGCCTTTGAAACATGGGCAATCTATCAAACATCCAGGCTAAGGTCTGCTCGTAGGTCATCCTATGGAATTAATCAGAAAGACTGAACTTGTATACAATTTTTCCTATCTGTCTGGATGGGGCGTTGCTATCTGCATTGAATTTTGTAGCTAATGCCGCCTCTTTTGCGGGATCTAACAGACAAGAATTATTATTAGTAGTACCCCGCACACCGGCAGTCGCTTTTATCACATTTCCATTTCTATCTACATCAATGCTTACTACTACAATCCCTGCTTCATTGCAATCCTGAACACGTTTTGGCTTGCTTAATGCTTTTCTGCCGCCTAATTGATAATTCCCGTCTCCGTCCAAGCCCTTACCGGTCCCATAGTAACTGGAAGCATTTGGATCCCCTGAAGGATCCCCTTTATCTCCCGGCTTATTACTATCACCTTCTCCACCCTTTGCAGTTCCATCGCTTTTAGGTCCGTTTAAAATACTTGACAACGCATCAGTTGTTGACTTATCTGGTTTTGGGTCGGGCTTCTTAACTTCTTTTACAGGTTGTTCCTTCGGTTTCTCCTTAACCTCTTCTGTAAGTGGTTTTTTTGTTTCCTTTTTAGGTTCATTTTTAACGACTGGAGCTTCTTCTATTTCCTGAGTAACGACTTCTTCCTTAATTTCTGTAGTTTTTTGTGGTACCGGTTCTGGAGAAGTATTTCTAGGTGCAGATTTAATAGCCTGTGTAGGCTGAATATTTCCCGAGCCTACGTCTGATGTCCCAAAGTTTATCGCAATCCCACTTTCAATTGGAGGATCTAAATAATTTAGCCCAAAAAAGAACAACAGCAACAAAACCAACACATGTAGAATGGTTGTGATTGTAAAAGATTTACGTTTATGCTTGGTATCTAAAAAACTCAAAGCTGTGTACTTTTAATTAATGCCTGCACTATACATTGGGTAATCAAAAATTGTTCCTTGCTATTATAAATTAGTTAGGCCGGACCGCCAGAACAATTTTATATTTATTTCTATTGGCGATATCCATAACACTTACAGCTTCTTCAATAGGGACACCTTCTTCAGCCCGAAGGATGATTGTTGGCTCATCTACTCCCGTAAGTTCCCCTTTTATGAAGCTCTCTAAATTACCCTGAGAAACCCGCTCTTTGTTCACATAAAAGTCTAAATCTTTAGTAATACTTACTGAAAGATTCTGCTTATTGCTTGTTTTACCTTTGGCCTTTGGCAAAATAAGATCTAGCGCATCTGGTGTTATAGCCGGGGAGGTAAGTAAGAAAAAAACCAATAACAGAAAAACAATATCTGTCATGGAGCTCATACTAAACTCTGGACTAATTTTATTTCTTCCGCGAAGATTCATACTATGCGGGTTCGTTTAAAAGATCTAGAAAATCTACAGCATTGGCCTCCATATTATGAACAACCTTATCTGTGCGTACCACAAGATGGTTATACCCTATGTAGGCGATAATACCCACAATAAGACCAGCAACTGTGGTTGTCATTGCTGTATAAATACCTTCGGCAAGATTACCCATTTCAGCCTGACCACTACTTGTAGCCAACTGATGAAAAGCTAGCACCATCCCTATTACAGTTCCCAAAAAACCAATCATTGGAGCAGCACCAGCAATGGTAGCGAGAATGCTCACATTTTTTTCAAGTCTGTAAACTTCCAATTTACCTGAATTTTCTATCGCTGTATTTATATCCTCCAGAGGACTCCCTATACGTGAAATCCCTTTAGCGGTTAAACGCGATACGGGACTGTTCTGTTGGGCACATAAAATCTTTGCAGCCTCTATATTACCATGGGCAACATTGTCCTTAATTTGATTCATAAAATTTCCGTCCATTTTTGAAGCAGCCTTAATGGCAAACAGACGTTCAAAATAAATATAGACGGCAACAAAAAGAAGAATAAATAAAACCAAAATTATGATTTGGCCGGCTATTCCCCCACTCATTAATAAGTCTATAAGGGAAAGGGTTTTTTCAACCGGTTCATCTTCTGCAAGAGATTCTAATGAATCTACACCATCTTGCATAAAAAGTGTTAGCATAGTTTACTTGTTAGATATGATGTTAACGTTAGAAATGGGTATTAATTATGAATTGGTATTTTTTGTTTGACAAATACTTATAAAACGAAATAAACTCCCAGAAGACCTATTGTACCTAACACGATGGTATAAGGTAGAGCCATTTTTACCATTCTACCATAAGATAGATCAATAAGTGGCGCTAAAGAGGAGGTTAATAAGAATAAGAATGCCGCTTGACCATTAGGTGTAGCAACACTGGGCAGGTTAGTCCCTGTATTTATCGCAACTGCCAGATGATTATATTGCTCTTTTGTTATAGTACCATTGTCAAAAGCAGACTGCACTTCGTTTATATAAACCGTAGCTACAAATACATTATCACTTATCATGGAGAGAACGCCATTAGCCAAGTAAAACATAGAAGGCTGTATTGACTTTTCCATTGTTAAAACATAATCAATAATAGGCGTAAATAAGTGCTGATCGTGGATCATCGCAACAATAATAAAAAATACCACCAGTAGGCCGGTGAAAGGAAGTGCTTCTTCAAAAGCCTTACCTAAACTGTGTTCATCTGTAATACCCATAAATGCAGTTTGAATTACAATTAAGAATAAACCGATAATCCCAACAGGAGCTAAATGCAAAGCAAGACTTAAAATCAAAAGTATTGCAGAAATACCTTGTACCCATAAACCAAAACTTTCTTTAGGGGTACGCTTGCCATCTTGTTCTTCTGTATATCTTTCTATAATTCTACGGGCAACTTCAGGCAATTTCTCTCCAAAACCAAAGATTTTGAATTTTTCCAATAATAGCGTAGTAAGTAATCCAGCTATTAAAACAGGTATCGTAATGGGTGCCATCCTAATAAAGAACTCCACAAAATCCCATCCCATTTTCTCTCCAATAAGTAAGTTTTGCGGCTCGCCTACTAGAGTACAAACACCCCCAAGCGCAGTACCTACAACCCCGTGCATGATAAGACTGCGAAGAAAACTCCTGAATTTTTCTAAGGTTTCCCCACTTAACTCTTTGCGGTCAAGAATATCATCCTCATCATAATCTGCGGTAGCACTTGAATGAATTTTGTGATAAACCCCATAAAATCCTACAGTAACACTTATTAATACGGCTGTAACCGTTAGGGCATCTAAGAATGCCGAAAGAATAGCTGCCAGAAACACAAAGAGCATGGACAGCAACATTTTTGACCTAATCTTGGTAAAAACCTTACTGAATATATACATCAACAAGGGCTTCATAAAATAAATACCTGCCACCATGAAAACCAGCAGCAGTACAACTTCAAGATTTTGATCTACTTCTTCAAACGCTGCTTCTGGAGTCGTTAGCCCTAAAATAAGTGCCTCTAATGCCAATATCCCTCCAGATTGCAAGGGATAACATTTTAAAGCCATTGCAAGGGTAAAAATAAATTCCCCTATAAATATCCAGGCCGTAATCATAGGACCAAAAACAAAATAGGAGAACACATTAAAAATAAGGCAGCCTACCATAGCAAGCTTAAACCAGCGTGGGCTGTTGCCCAAAAAATATTTCAACATAGTTATTTCTTTAGTTGGTTAATCGAGTCATTATACAAGTTGCTGTAAAGCTATTTCAAAAGCTGTACGGCTTATATTTGTCTTACTACTGTTGTTTTCAAAAGTATTTTTAATCGCGTTCTTAATTGTAATCGAAGTATCATTAAAAATCGCATCGTCAGTCATCTGCACCCGTCTTTCCATAAAATAGGCAAAAACACGAGCCATACCGCAATTGGAAATAAAATCTGGAATAAGAGCTACTCGAGCATCTATATGCTCCATTATAGGCCCAAAAAATATTTCTTTATCAGCAAAAGGAACATTGGCACCACAAGAAATCACCTCGAGGCCATTCTCAATCATAGTGCTTATCTGCGCTTCAGTTATAAGTCTGGAAGCAGCACAAGGAGCAAATATTTCTGTTTTTAATTCCCAGACTTTTTGATTCATCTCATCAAACGGAATAAGATTATCTGCAGCTAAGGTATTCCCTTTTTTATTTAAAAATAATGTTTTTATTTCTTCAAATGTAAATCCTTCTTCCTTAATCAATCCGCCACCTACATCTATTATACCTACTACTTTAGCTCCATTTTGAGCCAAATAATAAGCAGCAGCCGAGCCAACATTTCCAAATCCCTGAACTACTGCCCGCTTGCCTTTAATATCTCCACCATAAATCTCATAATAGTGCTTTGCAGCCTCTGCCACACCATATCCGGTAATCATATCTGCAACCGTATATTTACGTGAAACATCGGGAGAGTATTTGACGTTTTCGATTACTTTTATAACCCCTTGTCGCAATTGGCCAATTCGGTTTATCTTATCTGCTTCTGTAGGTCTAAAGTGCCCATTAAACACCCCTTCTTGCGGGTGCCAAACACCACTTTCTTCTGTAATAGGAATTACTTCGTGAATTTCATCTACATTAAGATCGCCCCCTGTCCCATAATAGCTTTTAAGCAAAGGCGAAACAGCCGCATACCAACGTTCTAAAACACCTTTTTTTCTGGGATCTGCCGGGTCAAAGTTTATTCCGCTTTTTGCCCCACCTATGGGTGGGCCGGAAACTGTGAATTTAACCTCCATTGTTTTAGCCAAAGACAAAACTTCATTTTTATCCAGACCTATTCTCATTCTTGTCCCTCCACCAGCAGCGCCTCCACGTAGGGAGTTTATTACAGTCCACCCTTCGGCTTCCGTTTCTGGGTCATTCCAATGAAAAACAATCTCAGGTTCTTTATTTTCGTATCGTTCTAGGAGTTCTTTCATTTAATATTTTAAGTAGGTTGACAAATATAATCACTTAGGATGTTTTCGCTTTATTTTTCATGTTATTTTAAGGATTGAAAACCACTCCGGAACAATGATTTCTTGAAGCTCCGGTTACACTTTTAAGCACATTATTAGTATTCCGCAGTCTCAAAACACCCATAAAACCAAAAATAAGAGCCTCCTTAAATTCAATAATTTTTTTATCTGGAACAATTAATTTACCATTGCACAAATCATTTATACGCCTGATCAGATGCTTATTAAAAGCACCACCTCCAGTAACAAGTACTGACGGATCAGGCTTTTGAAATGCAGAAAAAGAAAGAGTTATCTGTTGCGCCATATGTTCAGTAAAAGTGGCAATCACCTCCTCAGGTGGCAAACCAGAACTGTTTAAAAGCGGAAAAATAATTTCAATTACCCATTCCAAACCCAGCGATTTGGGATATGGCTGGCTGTAAAAAGGCAAATTATTTAATTTTTTGAGCAATTCTTTGTTTACGCTATTCGAAGCCGCTATTTTTCCATTTTCATCAAAAGCCTGCCCCAATTTTTCAGCGTAATGATTCAGAACAATGTTAGTAGGGCAAATATCATAAGCCAACCGCTCGCCATTATCTTCAAAAGAGATATTAGCGAATCCCCCTATATTTAGACAAAAATCATATTCAGCAAAAAGAAATCTATCACCTATAGGTACCAAGGGGGCTCCTTGCCCACCATACGCTACATCCTGCACCCTAAAATCACATATCACACGATTACCGGTTATATAAGCAAGCTGTTTCGTATTACCTATTTGATAGGTAATACCATTATGGGGTTGATGCAGTATGGTATGGCCATGGGAGCAAATCGCATCTATTTTTTCAATATTATTTTCTTTTATAAAATCTGAAATAACCTTTCCCAAATAAGCCGTGTATTCTCCATCAAGATCTTTTAATTGATCCCGCCTACAATTTATAGCTTCACGCAACTTTACTTGCCATTCCAAAGTATAGGCATGAGTTTTGGCAAAGAGTATTTCAAAACTCCATGAATCCCTCTTTTCAAATCTGATAAAAGCTAAGTCAATACCATCTACAGAAGTTCCGCTCATTACACCTAAAACGAAATACGATGCATGCTCCATTAGAGAATTATTAAAATGAAATTTAAGATTCCTAAAAATAGCAAAGTTCTATTGAAAAAAATGAAGGAAACAAGTATCTTTACCCGAATTTTTTGAACATATAGCAAAAAGATACTACAAATGGATTTTAGCTTAAGCGAAGAGCATATCATGATACGTGATGCAGCAAGAGAATTTGCAAAAAACGAATTGCTTCCTGGTGTTATAGAACGTGATGAGAATCAGAAATTTCCTGTTGAGCTGATCAGGAAAATGGGAGAAATGGGATTTTTGGGTATGATGGTACCTACTGAATACGGTGGAGGTCAAATGGATGCCATCTCGTATGTACTGGTTATGGAAGAACTTTCTAAAGTAGACGCATCTGCTTCTGTTATTGTTTCTGTAAATAACTCTTTGGTATGCTATGGTTTAACGGCTTATGCTAATGAAGATCAAAAGAAAAAATACCTTTCTAAATTAGCTTCAGGTGAAAAATTAGGCGCATTTTGTCTTAGTGAGCCAGAAGCAGGTAGTGACGCAACTTCTCAAAAAACCACTGCTATAGATAATGGTGACCATTATGTACTAAACGGCACTAAAAATTGGATCACAAATGGAGGTTCTGCAGATTATTATCTTGTAATCGCTCAAACAGATAAAGAAAAGAAACATCGCGGTATCAATGCTTTTATCGTTGAGAAAGGTTGGGAAGGTTTTGAAATAGGACCAAAAGAACAAAAACTGG
Source organism: uncultured Flavobacteriaceae bacterium (assembly GCA_963974735.1). Lineage (GTDB taxonomy): Bacteria > Bacteroidota > Bacteroidia > Flavobacteriales > Flavobacteriaceae > Leeuwenhoekiella. Next base: position 9,929 of record CAXBEL010000073.1, read on the forward strand.
GAATACGCGGAAGCGACACCCATTCTTTAATTTTTAATGATGTAAAAGTTCCTAAAGAAAATAGAATAGGAGCTGACGGTTTTGGATTTAAATTCGCCATGAAAACGCTTTCCGGTGGTCGCATAGGAATTGCTGCGCAAGCATTGGGTATAGCTTCAGGAGCTTATGAACTTGCTCGTGATTATTCTAAAGTGCGTAAGGCTTTTGGTACAGAAATATGTAACCACCAGGCTATCGCATTTAAGTTGGCAGATATGACCACTCAAATTGAAGCTGCAAGACATCTTGTCATGAAAGCTGCTTGGGATAAAGATCAAGGTAACAACTATGATATGTCTAGCGCAATGGCAAAATTATATGCCTCACAAGTTGCAATGGATGTAAGTGTGGAAGCTGTGCAGATACACGGTGGCAATGGATATGTAAAGGAATATCACGTGGAACGCCTTATGCGGGATGCCAAGATCACTCAGATTTATGAAGGCACTTCTGAAATACAGAAGATTGTAATTTCTAGAGGGCTGCTTCAGGACTAAAACCGAAGTATACCGACTATAAAAAATAAAAAAGTCCCAATGGTGGGACTTTTTTATTTTTAATAACTCGTTGCTAAAGCGGTTATGAAAAGTAAACATATGCACATATAACTACTACGCATATTCCCGCTCCTGCCATCTTAACGTGCTTCCAGGGTTTAATATCAACCTTATTGGTATATTGCAATTCGTAGTCTTCACTTCGCGGATAAAATTTACCTATCAACAGCATTATGGCAATATTCAATACAAATAGAATAGCCATTATATGCAAATAATGAGGATAATTCTCTTCTCCAAAATATGGTTTCATTACAAACTGACTTATACTGTAAAGTACCACTCCCGAAAACAATCCTATTTTTGCCGCAATAGCAGGAACACGCTTTGTCAAATATCCCACAACAATAATTGTAAGAATAGGAATACTATAACAACCGTTTATTTCCTGTAAGTATGCAAAAAGACTTTCTGCGTTTGCTAAAAAAGGAGCTACTAACATGGCAACTAATGCCAAGAAGATTCCAAAAGTCTTTCCTGCCTTTACGATTTGTTTTTCAGATGCCGCCTTATTAAAATATTCCTTGTATATATCAATACCAAAAAGAGTTACAGAACTATTTAATGCGCTGTTAAAAGAACTTAAAATTGCACCAAACAAAACTGCCGCAAAAAATCCTACAAGTGGCAAAGGCAATACCTCTCTAACCAAAGCAGGATATGCCTGGTCTGATTTTGCTAAAGAACCATCAAAAATATGAAAGGCTATTATACCCGGAAGCACAACAATTAAAGGGCCTAAAATCTTGATACAGGCACCCAGCAAAATACCTTTTTGACCTTCCGCTAAATTTTTAGCCCCTAGAGCTCTTTGTATAATTGCCTGATTTGTTCCCCAATAAAACAATTGAACCAACATCATCCCGGTAAAGATTGTTGCAAAAGGCACCGATGCTGTCGAATCGCCGATAGCGTCAAACTTCTGCGGGTGACTTTCTATCAAAATATCTATACCCGCAGAGACACTTCCATCACCCACCGCTAAAAGTCCAAATACAGGAATCATTAACCCTCCAATAATAAGACCCACGGCGTTAATAGTATCTGAAACCGCAACGGCTTTTAAACCTCCAAATATGGCATATATAGAACCTATAATACCAATACCCCAAACACAAGCCCATAAGGCTGTTCCTTGGGAAATATCAAACCGTCCGGGAATGTCAAACATTGTTACAATTGCCAGAGATCCAGAGTATAAGACTATAGGTAAGAGAACGATTGCGTAACCGGAGAGAAATAATCCTGATGTTAGTGCTTTTGTAGATTTATCGTACCGCCGCTCTAAAAATTGAGGGACTGTGGTGAGTCCGCCCTTGAGATAACGCGGCAATAGAAATATGGCAGTAATAACCATTGCAATTGCAGCAAGAGTTTCCCAGGCCATTACTAATATACCTTCATCATACGCCTGCCCATTGAGACCTACAATTTGTTCAGTAGAAAGATTAGTAAGTAAAAGAGAACCCGCTATTACAACCGCTGTTAGACTGCGCCCTCCCAAAAAGTAACCTGTTGCTGAAGTTTCATCTGTTTTTCTTACAGACCACCAGGAAATCACAGCCACCAGAAGCGTGAATCCTAGAAATGATAAGATTGCCATATTATTTGAATTTAATAAAAATCACGAAAATTGTGAATGGTTAATTTTAGGTTGCATTATTAAAGAGGTTGGAAATTTATCCAATTTATTCATTACAAGAGTTCTTCCAGGGGTCAAAATCACAATAGAACGAGACAAGCTCAATATCCTATCCTTATGAATTATTTATTAAAGCATATATAAGGTATTTAAATACCTTAAAAATTGCGTTTGAAGCTTCAAAGTAAACATATAAAATGAACAATGTTATTTTAACCAAACTTTTTTTAAATGTATAATTTACGTTTAATAAATTTGACTAAATTTATATGATTTTTTCAACAGACCAATTTTTCATTGGTTTAAATTCAAAATTTAGCCACATTGGATAGTACATACATCCTTGCTCATTCCCCTGAACAGCTTGCTCAACTGGGAAGATTTAATGCTTCTGTAATAGTTAATTCTCCTGGAAGGGTTAATCTTATTGGGGAACATACAGACTACAACAATGGGTTTGTTATGCCTACTGCTATAGATAAAACCATAAAATTTTATCTAAAAGCTAATGGAAGCGAATCAAGTTGTATGGTTAACAGCTTAAATTTTGATTCCAGTTTTACTTTTGATCTGAAGGATGATAAAATTGATGGCGATGAGTGGACGTTATATGTAATAGGTGTAGTAAGAGAAATCCAAAAGTTAGGCAAAGATCTTAGAGGCTTTGATTGTTTAATGTACAGTGACTTGCCTATAGGCGCCGGCATAAGTTCATCTGCTGCTTTAGAGTGCGGACTTGCTTATGGCCTAAATGCTCTTTTTGATCTGAAGCTTTCTAAATTGGATATCGTAAAGCTCTCTCAGAAAGCAGAACACAACTATGTAGGCACACAATGTGGCATTATGGATCAATTTGCCTCTGTCATGAGCAAGACCGGCAATGTCATTAAATTGGATTGTGAAAGTTTAGATTATGAATTGATCCCTTTTAATATTAAACCGTATAAACTTTTATTGCTCAATACAAATGTCTCTCACAATCTGGCTTCGAGCGAATACAATGTGCGTCGCCAGGAATGTGAGGAAGGAGTACGTATTTTACAAACCGAATATAAGAAAATCAATTCCTTAAGAGATGTTTCCTTTGATCAACTAGAGACAGTTAAAGAAAAACTCAGCCCTGTAATTTATAAGCGTTGTCTTTACATTCTTCAGGAAAATGAAAGGGTTCTTAAAGCAGCCGAAGCACTAAGCAATGGTGATTTAAAAGCTTTTGGCGCACTTATGTACGCATCACATGAGGGGCTCCAGCACAAATACGAAGTAAGTTGTAAAGAACTGGATTTTCTTACCGATTTTTCAAAGGCAAACGCTGCTATTCTAGGATGCCGAATGATGGGTGGCGGTTTTGGCGGTTGTACCATCAACCTTATTCACGAAGAAAAAATTTCTGAATATGTAGAAGAAGTTTCTAAAGCTTACACCGACAAATTCAACCTTAAATTAACAGCTTTTACCACAGTTCCCGCTAACGGAAGTACTTTGATAGAACTTTAATATTCTAAAAAATCCAACTCAACATGATTGATTTTAATGACAACTCCCACCGAAGATATAATATACTTACCGGAGAATGGATTTTAGTTTCTCCCCATCGTACTAAAAGACCTTGGCAGGGAAAAGAAGAAAATGTTGTAACTGAGAATAGACCTTCTTATGATCCAGCTTGTTATCTCTGTCCCGGTAACGAGCGTGCTGGAGGAGCAAAAAATCCTGAATATACGGAGCCTTGGTCTTTTGTAAATGACTTTGCAGCTCTTAAAAAAGATGTACCTGCTGAAAAATTTAAGGATGGCTTATTAAAAGCTGAGACCGAATCTGGCATTTGTAAAGTGCTATGCTTTTCGCCAGATCACTCGCTTACTTTACCAATAATGGAAGAGACGGCCATCACGCAGGTTGTAGCGATGTGGCAAAAAGAATTCGCTGAGCTTGGCAAGCAGGATGATATAAATTATGTTCAAATCTTCGAAAATAAGGGAGCGGTTATGGGCTGTAGCAATCCTCACCCACATGGTCAAATTTGGGCGCAGCGCATAATACCCCAAGAGGTAGAAAAGAAAAATAAGCAACTCCGCGATTATTGGAATAACAATAAGTCCAGTTTATTGGGAGATTATCTAAAACAGGAATTAGAATTAAAAGAGCGACTTGTAGTTGAGACAGATCATTTTGTTGCCTTGGTGCCTTATTGGGCAGTTTGGCCCTATGAAGTGATGATTATACCCAGAACACAACATCGCAATATTTTAAGCTTAAGCTCAGAAGAACAAAAGGATTTTGCAAAAATCATTAAAGCGGTAACAATAAAATACGACAACCTTTTTACAACTTCGTTTCCGTATTCATCAGGGATTCATCAATCGCCAACAGATGGCCAAGAACGTGAGGAATGGCATTTTCACATGTCGTTCTATCCTCCATTATTACGTTCTGCAACGGTAAAAAAGTTTATGGTAGGATACGAAATGTTTGCAACACCTCAGCGGGATATCACCGCAGAAATGGCTGCTGAAACTTTACGCAATCAGTCAGAGGTGCATTACTCAAAAAAATAAAAACAGGAAATCTTATTTAGACCTAACTTTTTGCTCCCACTTCCAGGAAGAACTTAATGCATCGTCCAAAGAAGAACTTGCTTTCCATCCTAGTTCTTTATTGGCTTTAGTAGTATCTGCAAAAGCAGCAACAACATCTCCTGGTCTGCGATCTACAATTTTATAAGGAAGCTTATTACCAGAAACTTTCTCAAAAGAATTTATTACTTCTAGAACAGTGCTACCAGTGCCTGTACCAATATTGAAAATTTCGAAATTGGATGCATTCTTTTTATCTATTAATCTTTTTAAAGCCACTACGTGTGCTTTAGCAAGATCTACCACATGAATATAATCACGAATGCAGGTACCATCACTAGTTGGGTAATCATTCCCAAAAACGGAAAGTTCTTCTCTTAACCCCACAGCTGTCTGTGTAATAAAAGGAACTAAATTTTGAGGAACTCCTATAGGCAGCTCACCAATTTCGGCACTTTCATGAGCTCCTACGGGATTAAAATACCTCAAAGCAATAGCATTTAAACCTTCCGTAACCTTACAGGTGTCTTTTATAATTTCTTCCCCTATTTGCTTTGTATTTCCATAAGGGGATTCTGCAGGTTTAACCGGTGCATCCTCAGTCACTGGCAATTCATCTGCCTGTCCATAAACTGTACAGGAAGAACTAAAAATAAATTGACTTTCTGGTTTTGCTGTAAGTTCTTGAAGTACATAAACAAGAGGAGCAATATTATTCTCATAGTACAAAAGTGGATTTTCAACACTTTCACCCACTGCTTTAGAAGCCGCAAAATGAATTACACCAGAAATGGTTTGATTTGTAGTAAAAAAATCCTTCACACCCTTTTTATCTCTCAGATCCAGCTTAACGAACTCGGGCCTTTGCCCAGAAATAGCTTCTATACCATCCAGAACATCTTCTGTAGAATTTGAAAGATCATCTACTACCGCAACATCAAATCCTTCTTTTTGAAGCTCAACAACAGTATGCGAACCTATATAACCTAAACCTCCTGTAACTAGTATTTTCATATAATTGCTTTTATTCTGAAAGGACCTCAAGTGCTTTGTCCAAATCAAATTCGTTTAAAGACTCAATAATCATATCTGGTGCGAACGCGTAATCTACTAAATTTTCACGTTTTGAAACGCCTGAAAGTGTAAGTACAGTTTTATAGCCCATTTGTATAGACCCCAAGATATCTGTATCCATCGTGTCCCCTATAACAATAGTCTCATCTGTAGTCAATCCCAATTTTTTTCGTGCGGCACGCATCATAACGGGACTAGGCTTCCCTACTGAAAATGCCTTTTTTCCTGTAGCTTCTTCAATCATCTTTACAATCGCTTTAATACCAAGATTAGACCACCCTATTTTTTTAGGGGATGGATCTAGATTGGTAGCTATTAATTTAGCCCCTCCTAAAACCATATCTACGGCATTATTAGCCATTTCTAATAAAATTTCTTCCCTCTCCTATAACCACATAATCCGGATCCTGCGTAACCAATGAATATCCATTTTGATGCAAGCTCGTAAGAAGCCCTCCTTCTCCAAGAACGTAGGCTGTGCCATTAGGATTTGTAAATCCCAAAAACCAGGCTGTCGCCATAGCACTTGTATATACATTTTCCTCTTTGATCTTAATCCCCATTGGGGTTAGCTTATTCACAACATCAATGGGACTTCTTTGACTGTTATTGGTCATAAACAAAAAAGGAATTTCCCTTTCCTGTAAGGTTTGGATAAATTTATCCGCACCCGGAATAAGATCATTCCCACTGTAGATGACACCGTCCATGTCTATTAAAAATCCCTTGTTCATAGTGTTATGCGATTAGATTAATGCATTAAATGTAAAAATAACCTTTATACTTTTACTCCATATTATTTAAATGTGATTTTTTAGATTCAAACTCCTGCTCGTAGAAGTGTGTTGCATCATAGATAAGTTGATCCAGCTTTTCATTTTCCTTTGATATATATTCTTCCTCCCAGTCCAGCGAAGTCACTAAATCCTGTAGTACAATATGTCTGTACATACTTATGCTCTCTAAATCAAAATATAATCTACCTGTTCGCCTTACAAAGAAATCTGCCATACTATTAGTCATCTCAGAGTTAATGCTATACCAAAGTTCTGCTCGTACTAGACGCTCATCTACATTAGGATTTAAAAAGTAGTTTATCTTATTGAGTATAACATTAGCCTGTTTACCATACGTCGCGGTAAGATACCACGCCTTGTAAACCGCATCTGTAACCTCTAATTTTTTTAGTTCTTCCTCTAATTTTTTTTGATACACCTCAACTTCTTTTGAGTTACGCATAGCGTGAGAAGTGAGTGCAATATGCTCTGTGCGCGGAGGATCAAATTTTTCCACATGTTTTTGTTTAAGCTGTTTAAGAACTTCTTCATTAACGCGCTGTGCCATTTTACGATAACCTGTCAATTTTCCGCCGGCAATAGAAATAAGACCACTTTTACTTACAAAAGTCTCATCTTTTCGGGATAAGTCTGATGGATCTTTTTCATCTTCATGAATCAATGGTCTCAATCCTGCCCAGCTGGATTCTACATCCGCTTCAATAAGTTCTATATCTGGGAATGTTTTGTTGATTGCGTCCAACAAATAATGAACATCTTTTTTTGTAGCAACTACCCGATCCAGATCACCATCATAATTGGTATCTGTAGTGCCTACATAGGTTATTTTACCTCTGGGAATGGCAAAAATCATACGCCCGTCTGGAACATCAAAATAAAGAGATTGTTTTACAGGAAGCTTGTTTCTAGGAAATACCAGATGAACACCCTTAGTTAGATGCAAGTGTTTGTTATTCATAGAATGATCCATATCACGTAAAGTATCAACCCATGGACCAGCTGCTGAAACAAAAGATCTGCCTTCAACTTCAAATGTTTTGCCTGTATTATAATCCTTGCAAAGCAAAGCTGAAATTTTACCTTTCTGATCATATACAAACTCCTCCATCTCACAATAATTGAGACAAATAGCTCCATAAGCAGCCGATTTCTTTAAAAGTTCTACGGTTAGCCTAGCATCATCCGTACGATATTCTGCATAATACCCCCCACCTAAAAGACTATGCTCATCAAGCAAAGGTTCCAACTTTAGGGTTTCTTCTTTGGAAAGCATTTTACGGCGGTCATCTCCCTCAACACTGGCAAGAAGATCATAAACCTTTAGTCCAATTGAAGTTAGAATCTTACCATATTGGCCACCTTCAATAAGAGGTAAAAGCATTTTCTCGGGAACTACTAAATGGGGAGCAAGTTTATGAACGATAGCCCGCTCTGTTCCTGATTCTTTCACAAGGCCAATTTCCATCTGTTTTAAATAACGCAGACCCCCGTGCACCAGTTTAGTGGACTTATTACTTGTTCCGGAAGCAAAATCATTTTTTTCTATGAGGCAAACGCTCATCCCCCGCGATACAGCATCGAGAGCAATACCGGCACCGGTTACCCCACCACCGATAATAATAACATCAAATTTTTTGGTTTTGGCTGCTTTTAAATATCCTTTTCTATCTAAGACACTAAATTTTAAAGGCATTTTTTCTTTTTCCAGCTTTTCAGCGTATCCAGATTTTGTCCTTAGAACGGCCATTTCCCAGCCATATAGCTTGCGTTTGCGCTCACGGGAATCCATTTTTGATTCAAATACCCGATCAATATTCCGAATATTTGCTATGTCTTTTTTTGACCAAATACCTGCCTTTATTCCAGCTAAAAAAGCAGCTCCTAAAGCGGTTACTTCAAGCATTTTTGGGCGCTCAACTTCAGCATTCATTATATCTGCCTGAAACTGCATCAGATAATTATTTG
>CAXBEL010000074.1:0-17843 GCA_963974735.1 uncultured Flavobacteriaceae bacterium
TAACTTCTAAATATTGGTATTTTGCATTACAAAAAAGGTAGGGACAGCAACGGCCAGGAAGGAAATAGAAATACTGAAATTGAAAAACAACCGGAAGGGAAGTAAATGCAAGAATGAAATTCCAATTTAGCGGACTCCGTTCACGATTTCGTAATGAAGTGAGCGTGCTTATCACCGGAACAGGGAGCACAAGCGCAATGGCAAGTAGAATTCGGAGATCATGACCGGTATCTTTATAGGGGAGCTTTTTGTCTGTTATGGAGTCATTCGACTATGCCCTAGATAGGTTTGTTTAGGAATGCTTCGTGTAATTTACTTAATGGATTATCAAACGAATGTCCTTTTTGAAGTAGTGGTTAAAATGGGTTTGATTTCGTTGATATATGGAGAACAAAGTTTAGCTATTTGGCCTTTTCTTGATTTGTTCACTACCAGATAGCAAGTGAAATGAGACCTAAAAGATTTCGAGTTATTCTTATAATGTTTTTAAATATGAACATTTTTCGAGATTGAATATTCTAATACTGGAATTTTTTGGATTCCCTTTATCATAGGAAAAGATAAAATGTCAAAATCTCCAAGAGCAATTTCGATATAATAATAGCTTAAGAATTCAGTCTCAACAATTCATAAGTTGTAACAAACAAAAAACATGATAATTCTTAGGTAATATATAGGTCTTGGTATCTGAAATGGTATAAGAAAAAAGCCTTTCCAAAAATCATAATCTATACTCCAGAAAGAGTTCATTGATTATAATTTTCGATTTACCTTTCCTTGTGTCTTTAGGAAATAGATTTAGCTTTTCTTTTCAATGGTCTTAATTGAATAAGCTTTATCTCATACGACTTTTAAGAAAAGGAGGTGATTCACTGTTTCTGCACTTTTTGGAATAAAGAAAGAGGTTGCTGTCTTCTCTGGTTGATGGAGTATAATGCTAAGTCTCTTTCCCCACGTAATCGAAGAATAACTTATCTCCAGAGCTATGAGTAAGATATGTCGCCGGTATCACCTCTTTAATCGTTCAAGCAGACAGCCCCCGAAAGGATTTTATGATAGAACTTCTTTGCAATATGGTTAATTTAATCGTTTATATTTTTCGATATAATATTTTATGGTGTCATTTTCTAAAATCCCAGACTTCTTTCGAATTAAAAGTTCCTCTCTATCTAATTTCAATATTCTATATGCTTCTTGAACATCTGAATAATTATAGTTTAAACTACCTCTCTCATCTAAGGTCCATGTTCCTATCTCAATGAATTGATTTTTTTCTTGTCCTTCATCTTCACAAATATTATTTCCGTACCCCCATTTGATTATATTTGAGGAATTATTTGATACAATATATTTGTATATATCATCTTTTCTGCAATCATCCATAGAATTCATTAAATTCTCATTTGAAAGATCCACACCCGAGGAATCGGTACTTTTAAAAGCACCAATTTTTCTCCATTCTCCTACTAAATTTTCTGGTGTCAGCTTCAGGGAAGTTTGATTTTCTTCAGGATTTTCCTTAGTACAACTATAGTTAAGGATCAATGCTATAATAAAGCTAATTTTTATCATCTTTTTCATGCTTTAATCTTCTATTAAAATTTTAGGTTTTTCGATAATTTCCTTTTTTTCTTTATCGTGTATAGGTGCAACGTAAAGACCTGACTCTATTTTTCTTGCTTGCGTGGATTGTATTGGTTTAGTAGTGTGCGAATTTAAAGGAAAATAAATGGGACAATCTATATAAGACACAAAACCTGCAGATCCACTTTTGTTATAAGAAACATCTGAATAGTTAGTTATCTTTGATTCATAAGAATAATCTTGATTAAGTTCTAAAGTCGGAATTTCATTCGAATTAAATGTGTAAGTAGTAGTGTTGTTTCCGAAAATTGTATTAGTAGTTACCTCAATTGAATAATTAAAGCCTTTTTGAAACTCTAAATTGTAAACCTCCATATAGCTAACTTCAAAGCAATCTCCTTGATATGTTCTTTGATAATTTTCTCTCTCAAATGAAATTTCAATTGGCTCGGCTAAAATGCTTTTATCTTCTTGAATGCTCTGCAAATCATTTATAGTTAATAGAGCCTCTCTCATTCTATTGCCTTGGTCATTAGTAAAACTATCTCCACACTCAGTAGATGTGTATGACATAATGTTTTCTGTATCTGGATTAAAACCTCCACCGCCGGTATAGGTACAAGTTAAACTATTAATATTACCTCCAGAACCTGAAATTAATAATGGGTCTGCAGGAGTATCACAAATAAGATCGCCAGCAGTTGCGCAATTACTCCCATCAATCGCCTCTGCAGGAATATCTGGATCTGGTTCTGCTGGTCCCCCATGATGGGTATGATAAAGATTTAAATTATGGCCTATTTCGTGAGCCAAAACAAAGGTGTCAACATAATCTTTGGTTAAAGCCAAATAATTTCCGGGGAATTGTGCTCTACCGCCGCTATTTCCAAAAAATGAGTCTATTAGAAAAACTTGTAAATTGTCTTCGTTTGTATTTATGTTTCTTAGATTATTGAAATCCGCATCACTATTTATTGAGGTTAGAGATTGATTATATCTATTACGGTAACCCGAGAATTTAAAAACAATATTGGATGAATTAAAATAACTATTGATATTTTCAACTGCATCTTTACATTCTTGCTCAGAGACATCAGAAGAATAATTGCTATCTAATATGTTGAAAAAGATGTTTACTACCAGAATTTCGTTGCTTTGTTGTTTTGTCTGTAGTTGATTTGTTAAAGGTTGCTTTTGAATATTGGTTCTAATATTTTTACTACCACACCACTGAGAAAATACAGGGTTAATAAAGATAAGCATTAAGAGGAGAAATAGGAATTTTTTTTTGATAAGTAGTTTTGTTTTCATAGAGTGAATATTAAGTTTCGAGTTTGTGGAAGCACTTCTTAATGACAGAACAAATGCCTGGTAACTAATTTATTTCTTTTAAATTTCTTAGGAGTGTGGTTACACCGTATAATATCTACGGTTTTACCACAATTATAGGCCTTATTCTTTAGGTTTTCGGGGAACAAAAGGTATTCATTAGTGAGAGTTTAGTTTCTATTATTTTTCACCTTTTTAACAAGTACTATCCAGAGGGGCACTTGTTGGTTCAAGATGAAATAGGCTCAAAAAAGATTTAAAAAAGCCTTCCAATAATCTTCTTTTGAAGAAGGGTAGTAATTAGGGATACCGCTCCTAAAATTGGTTTGAAGAAATTACAAGCGATTTTTAATAGATTAGTTTACTCTTACTTTTTTTTTATAAAATAAAAGTGTAAGCTTCTGAGGTTCCATCATATGATGAAGAATCAATAGTTCTAAGAAAATGGATACCTTTCTGGATTTTCAGTTTCTTAATTTTTCTTACTATATCAATCATCATAGGAATTGAGTCATTTTATTAGGTCTTAAATCGCTGCTAAAGTCCTTAAAAAAGATCAGGAAGTAGGGAAGTAGGAAGTATTTTTGAAATAACATTTTTAAAGATAGATTAGTCTAAAATGAAAATAATCTAAGACCACTATATTAAGTAGTCTTAGATTGCTATTTAGATATTTGGATAAGGGCAAGTTTTCAATTTAATTTTCATATGGTCTGCAATTTGCTATATCATCAGCACTTCTACACCATTGGGAACCACAATTATCCGGTACAATGCATGGAAGTGCCGGATAGCCTCCTTGAATCTTTGATTGTTGATCTCTTGAAATTACTTGAATGTCTTTTAAATTTTTTAAATTGTTTAGCATGATTATTTATTTTAAATATTTTGTTTTTTAGAAGAAGTGTGAGAGTATATACATCTTCAACTTTTATAATAGTTTTAAATTCAGGTTAAGCTTAACTTAATAAAGATACTCCAAGGCCACTTCATCATAGTATCCGAAATTCCCGCTCTCGTTTGCGCTAAAACACGCTAACATTAAAGAATTTGAATCATATCCTTCTGGAGTACCAGGGATATATACTGCACCATCTGGATCCGCGGGTTCGCCACTCTGTCCACAACTTTGTCTGCTAAACCAATCAGTATGTCTTAGACCAAGGCTGTGTCCAATTTCGTGGGTGATTACATGCTCATTGGTGCTAGTACTATAACTTTCCATTCCAGAGTATATGGTTACCCATTTATAAGGATTCCCATTACTTGGAAAACCAGCAATACCTCCTGCTTGTCCATTTGATTCCTGAAAAACTACGATATCATAAGGTGAGTAATTAGTTCCAAAACTTAGTGTGAAATTTAATCCTATGCTTAGATCATTAAAATTTTGAACCGCAAGCTGTAATGCAGTTTGCTGTTTAGAAGTTAATCCCTGGCCATAACCGCTTCCTGTAAATCCAATAATATTAATTGTTCTAGGACTACTTACTAAGTTGTAGGTACGGTATTGCTTGGTGGTAATATTAGCCGGCTGCATCTCATCAACCTGTTCCTTAGATAATATTATATCACCTTCTATAAGATATGACTCTTCTGTCTCTCCGTTTAAAATCGTTCTTTCAAAGGTTTCCACCTCGTTAGAGTTGAAATTTAATGCAGCAATTTTCTCTAAAGTTTCTTTGGATATTTCATCTTTTTGTTCAATTTCCGCTACACTTGTTGGTGTGGTTTCGCTCACTTCTTCTTTTTGGCAAGAAGTAAGTAGGATAGTCGATCCCAGGATAAATGTAAAAATAGATTTTTTCATAATTTATAATTTAAGATTAAGGGTAGTTCTAAATTAAAACTATGTTCTAAATATTTGACGTGGTAAATCCGCATAAAAAAACTTCCTTTAATCTTGATAAATCATAACCATCTGTTTATCAGTGGATGAGTAAAATTTTTGATTTAAAAATACGTGGTTAAACCACGCTGAAATTGTGGAATTGCCAAGTCGACCAATCAAGCTCATCTTTTAGATTTGGAATAAAAAAAGGTGTTGAATTCTTATTTCATATTGAATGATGACAAGACAACAACAAGTAACCTTTGTGAAGTATTCAAAGATTTTCCCAATTTTAGGTGTCTCGGTATTACAGAGGACTATGAAGAGGGAATGAATTTAATTCTGAAACACAATCCTGAGGTTGTTTTTGTTAATTTAGATTCAGGTACGGGTGATAATTGGGGGAATGTTTTTTCATATTGCGATGAAATTAATAACTATTCTCAACAAGTACCGTTATTCGTAGCATTATCAAAAAATAAGTCTCAGGCCTATAGGGCTTTGAAAAATAGGTTTTTTGATTATCTCCTCAAACCGGGGAAAGAGCTAGAAATTCGCAAGACTATACTAAAGCTAATTAAGGGGCAAAAGAAATTCCTGGAAGATACAATATGCTTAAAGTCATATAAGGATTACACTTTATTACCCCTGGACGAAATTCTTTTTTTACAGGCGGATAATAATGCTACCGACTTTCAACTCGTTAATGGAAAAAAAATTAGCGCTTTTAAAACCCTTAAATCTTTCGAATCCGTACTTCCTTCAAATTTTATAAGAATTCATCATAGCTATATCATTAATAAAAATTATATCAACAGGATTAATTTCGGCAAGCTTAAATGCTTTCTAAACTACAATAGCACTAGTTTACCTTTTTCAAAATCGTACCGGCACAACCTTCAGCCTTTAGAAAATTTATTAGCAGAGAAGGCAATTTCATTCAATTAACCTCTCTTAGAGTTACATTTTGATTAATTACTCTTAAAAATATAGCACTCCCTCATAGAACTGCCCATTTGACTAAAACTATCTGGAATAGAGGACTTACAATTAATGATTGAAATACTTTTATCACGGTTTATGAAAGAAGCTTCTTAAGAACTGGGAATTTAAATCCAGGTCGATCATGCATGATTAAACACTGAGCCACATAGCGGCCTTCGGGTCGTAATACCATTGTTTAATTATAACCCAAAAATCATGAAAAATTTCAAAAACCTATTAATTTTATCTATCATTGCTTTGTTTACATATTCTTGCGAACCTGAAGAGATGCCTCAAGATGAGGTTCAAGCAGTAGATAATATATCTGCAAATGGTGAAAGTGATGATGAGGTAAAGGATAGAAAAGGAAATAGTTAAAAACAGACTTATAATTAAGCCCTGAAATAACAGGGCTTAATTAATTAAAATTATATTAGAGATTGCGAAGCCAACTTTATTTTTTAGTAATTATTTTATTCATTTCCTGCAATCGTCGTAACGATATTAAGAATGTATCACCCAGCGAAAATTTAATTCAAAAACTTTCCGATAGTACACTGAATAGAATTGTGAAAAAAAATATTCTGGACAGCGTATATCTCAAAACCGTTACTTTACAAAATGATAGTTTAAAGAACGAACTTTTACTTGAAATATCTTATCAATACTTGAAGTTAAGAGATTCTATTTCGTTTTTAAATGCAAATCAGGTTGCAAGAAATTTTTCCAATCAAATTAAAGACTCTTCAGGTCTTGCCGCAAGTCAATGGGATTTGGCCCATTTTTACCATACTTATAATAAGGAAGATAGTGCTTACTATTATTATAATAAAGCACAAAAAATATATCAGGACTTAGGGGACGAATACAATTCTGCAAGTTTACTATTGAATATGGCTATAATCCAGAAAAATATAAAAGATTATACTGGAAGTGAAGTTTCAACAACTAATGCTATTACTTTACTTAAACCCTTAAAAGAATATAGTCAGTTGTATGCTGCATATAATAATCTCGGAATTATATTCGGAAAATTAGAACAGTATGATAAAGCACTGGAATATTTTGACACTGCTGTAGGATATTTAGAAAAGTCCGGTGAGGAAAATCTATATCCTTCTGTTTGGAATAATATCGGAGTAGTATATCGTGACAGTAAACGCTATAGAGGTGCCTTAAACTATTTTGATAAGGCATTGTATTTTAATTCAAATATTAAGGAAACTGATCCTAAACTTTATGCAATGATTTTGGATAATAGGGCTCACGCAAAATTGCGTCTAAAAGATACGACGGGGATTTTTGAAGAGTTTCTGGAAGCCTTAGAAATAAGAAAGGGATTAGGATTGGAATCAGGAGTTTCCATAAACCAATTACATCTAGCAGAATATTTTCTGAAAAAAGGAGATACACTCAATGCCATAAATTATGCTAATAAAACTAAAAAACTAGCGAAAAAAATTCAAAATTCCAGGGATTTACTTAGGTCTTTAAAATTACTGTCCCAAGTAGATCCACAAAATTCATTAGCATATGCCAATGAGTATATAGCTTTAAATGACAGTTTACAAAAGAGAGAAAGGGAAGTTAGAAACAAATTTGCAAGAATACGCTTTGAAACTGATCAATACATCTCTGAGACAGAAAAATTAAACCAACGAATATTTCGTATCTCTTTTATTTCTTTTGGAGTTTTATTGGTTCTGGTTTTATTATATCTTGTTAAAGATCAAAGATCTAAAAATAAAGTTATAAAAATAAAGCAGCACGCCAATCAGGAGATTTATAATTTGATCCTCGCACAACAACGTAACTTTGAAGAGGGTAGAGAGAAAGAGAAGCAACATATTTCAAGAGAATTACACGATGGAATTCTAGGTAAACTTTTTGGAGTTAGACTGAGTTTAGATTCTTTAAATGATGAAGAAGGCCAGGAAGTCCAGAATAAAAGATATGAGTATATAGAGGAAATACAAAAGATTGCTGAAGAAATCAGGTTAATTTCCCATAGATTAAGTAAGAATTCTATTATAGATATAGATTTTAAAGTAGTTTTAGAGGAATTAATTAAAAAACAATCTCACAATATTCATTTAACAATAGATCATTCAATTAATTGGGAGCAAGTTGATAATGAGATTAAAATTAACCTTTATAGAATTATTCAGGAAGCGATTAACAATATCCAGAAGCATGCTAAAGCTACTGAAACTAAGGTAGAAATAATCGAAGAAGAAAATGCTTTGAACCTCCAGGTAAGGGATAACGGGATCGGTTTTAATACAGATACGGTAAAAAGTGGTATTGGACTTAAGAATATGAAAATACGGAGCCAAAATATAAAAGGATCGTTTTTAGTAAATTCTAATTCTGCTGGAACTGTGATAGAAGTAACTGTAAATTATAAAAAAGGAAAAGATTAAGGCATTATGGACACCAAAAATGATATTAAGATATTATTAGTAGACGATCATCATATGATCTTAGAAGGTTATAAAAATGTTTTGTCAAAAAAGAATTTTTTAGAGATTAAGGTTTTAATTGATACCGCTGATAATTGTGACCTTGCCTGGGAGAAAATATCCAAAGAGAATTATCAGATAATTTTTCTGGATATCAATTTTCCTGTTCAGCCGGGCAACAAGATTCTTTCGGGTGAAGATCTTGGTGTGAAAATTAAAAGGGAATTTCCTGATATAAAAATAGTTATACTCACCGTGTTAGAAGACTCTTTTAGGTTACATAATATTCTTTCTAATATTAATCCAGATGGGTTTTTGTTGAAGGGTGAAACTACTTCCCAGGAATTACTGAGATGTCTTGAAAAGGTAGTAGATACGCCTCCTTATTACGGTCCTAAAATTTCCCAGATACTTCGTTCAGAAGTAACCAATAAATCTTCTGTTGATGAGATTGATAGAATTATTCTTTATCAGCTCTCACTAGGCACCAAAACTAAAGATCTTACAAAATTCGTTCATTTATCGCTAAGGGCGGTGGAGGATAGGAAGAGGAGACTTAAGGATATTTTCGGAGTTGGTGGTGAAGGGAATAAAGCTTTGCTGGAAAAGGCCAGAGAAAGTGGCTATATCTAGAAAGAAAGTATTGGTAGAGTAAAGTGGGAAAGATTTTATAGACTTTACTTTTAAAGTGTGAAGTGACACTTTAATTTTAATATTTAACTTTCCCGACTGAAGATATCTTTAAGTTCATAGAATAAACGTTCAATCAATCTTAAATCTTCAGTAATTATATTAGCACTACCTGTCATTTCATGCTTGAAATTTATTTCCTTACCATAGCTGGTGATTAAATTGTTTGGAAGGGCAACATCAATGATATACATACCTTCTTTGTTAGGGAGACTAGAGATATTTTTCACCTTTCCCTCCAAAAATCCGAATTCAGTTTCGGGGTAATTTGTTAAATTAATATTCACTCTTTGTCCAATTTCAATTTTGCCTGAATTCTGAGGGGGGGCTAGGAGTTTGGCTATAAAATCGGAATTCTTTGATGGTATAATTGTAAAAATTAGGTCTCCTTC
This sequence comes from uncultured Flavobacteriaceae bacterium, assembly GCA_963974735.1. Lineage (GTDB taxonomy): Bacteria > Bacteroidota > Bacteroidia > Flavobacteriales > Flavobacteriaceae > Leeuwenhoekiella. Next base: position 9,273 of record CAXBEL010000074.1, read on the forward strand.
ATTAACTGATTGATTTTTACTCCAATAAGTTAAAAAAGAAACCTTGCCTTTTATATTAGAAGATAAAACATAATCCAATTCCCAATTTCTAATACTGGTTTTAAGCTTATTAAAATTTTGTAGAACTCTTTTTAGGAGTGTCATGCCATTTCTGGCACTGCTAATATCTGTTTCTCTTGATGAGTTCTTGACACCTGCAATAGCTTCTTTTAGCTGTGAAATTGAGGCTGAAAGGTTTTTATAACTTCTTTTTGCATTTAAATATTCCAATTGTTTCTTTTCATATTCTTGTGCAGATATTACCCCTTTGTCAAACAGTAATTTGTATCGATCTAGATCCTGTTTTATAATTTCTATCTCAGAGCTATTAATTTTTTTTTGAGCAATAGAATTTGATAAACGAATATTTAATTCCTGAAGGGAAACTTTGTTAGCCACAACTTCAGTCGAAAATGGCTTCAAATCTCTGTTTATTTTATATTCTATATACGAGTTTTCAAATGTTGCATAGTCGGATTCAATATCTCCTAACAAAAGAAGAGGTACTTCATCAATTGGGAATTGAAATTTGTCATTTCTTAATCCAACAGTATCCAAGATCGACTTTAGTATTTTAACATCTTCATAATTAGCAGGATTTTCAATAACTGCTAAGGTCTGATGTGGATTAATTTTTTGATCATTTTTAATAAAAATACTGTCGAACTGCCCAGAAGACCTTGCAATAATTTTTTGAGGCGGAATCTTTGTAGTGACTGTAGCATTTGAAACAATAATATCCGGATACTTTACAAACCAACTAATAAAAAGTAGCATAACAATAAGTGAAAAAAAAAGCAAACTTCCCCAGCGGATCATCCAGTTAGGTACTTTTGTAAGGATCTCTTGGACCTCTTCACTCCGTAATTCTATATTCTCTAATTTACGTTTTGGCATTTTACATATATTGAGATTCTTAAAAATGAAGCCTGAGAAATGTTTTTTTTCATTTCCCTAACTCCAATTGGTTTTTGACTAAATTGTAATATTGCCCTTTTAATTCTATTAATTCTGTATGGTTACCAATTTCTATGATTTCTCCATTGTTCAATACAACAATTTGGTGAGCATTTTTCACTGTGCTCAGGCGATGAGCTATAACTACCACAGTTTTCTTTATAAAAAACTCATTTAAATTTTTCATGATTTCACTCTCATTATTTGCATCTAAAGCTGAAGTAGCCTCATCAAAAAACAAATAATCTGGATTTTTATATACTGCCCTTGCTATTAATAACCGTTGCTTCTGTCCGGTACTAAGTCCTACTCCCTCCATACCAATGTTCGTATTATAATTAAGAGGCAGAGTCTCGATAAATTCTTGAATATTAGCGACCTTCACTGCATGCTCCAATTTTTCTTTGTTAATCACGTCAACTCCTACAGCTATATTATTGGCAATTGTGTCATTGAAAATATATCCTTCCTGCATCACCACACCGCATTTTTCCCTCCAGGTTTTCTGAGATATATTTTCAAGTTTATAATTGCCAATTCTAATTTCCCCGGTATTAGGTTCATAAAATTTTAATAGCAGTTTCATTAAGGTAGTTTTCCCGCTACCACTAACTCCAACAATTGCGGTTATTTTATTGGCAGGGACATCTAAATTCAATTTTTCTAAAACTGGTTTTTTAGAACCTATGTATCTAAAAGAAACATCCTTTAAACTCAGAGGTGAACCCTTAGGAAATTGATGAGTTTTCTCTTTACCTTGCGGTTCTTCATCTTCTTTTTTATGAATTTCCCCAAGGCGATCTAAAGAAATTCTTGCATCCTGAACCTCTCTTATAAATTCAATCATTTGTGCTATGGGCGAATTTAATTGGCCAACTATGTATGATATTGCCAGCATCATTCCCAAGGTAATTTCACCGTCAATTACAAGAATTGCAGATAAAATAGTGATTAAAATATTCTTGAGTTCATTTATAAACCGGGATCCGACTCCTTGATACTGTTCCAATGAAAGATTTTCTACAGATATCTTAAACAAATTTGCTTGTAAATACTCCCAGCCCCATCGTTTTTGTTTTTCGGCATTATGAAGTTTAATTTCCTGCATACCGTTAATAAGCTCAATTACTTTACTTTGTTCCTGGCTTATCTGAGAAAATTGTTTATAATCGAGGTCCTTTCTCTTTTTGAGAAAAAGTAGTATCCATCCAAAATAAACTAAGCTTCCAATAAAAAAGATGGCAAAAATAGTCCAATTGTAATACGCTAAGACAAATCCAAACACTAGTAGATTGAACATTGAAAATAATACATTAAGAGAAGATGTTGTTAGAATGCGTTCAATGCGCTTGTGATCATTGATTCGTTGTAAAATATCTCCAGTTTTTCTTACATCGAAAAACGAAATTGGCAGATTCATTAGCTTGATGAAGAAATCTGAGATTAGGGAGATATTAATGCGCGTACTTAAATGAAGTAAAATCCAGCTACGGATAATTTCTATAGCAGTTCTTCCAAAAAATAAAAAAAGTTGGGCAAGCAGTATAAGATATACAAAGTGAATATTTTGGTTCTTTATCCCTACGTCTACTACGCTTTGTGTCAGGAAAGGCACAATAAGTTGCAATATACTTGCCGCTAATAGCCCTATGATTAATTGCCATAGGAAGCTTTTATATTTTCGCACATATTGATAAAGAAATTTAAAACCTAATTTTCCTTCTTTACTTTCAAAGTCAGACTCATAGAACTTTGGCGTGGTTTCCATAAGAAGGGCAATTCCCTCCGCAGTTTCTTCTGGCGCATTCTTTCCAATCCAACCTCTTAGAAAATCCTGTTCGTTATATGATATAAGGTCGTGAGCAGGATCTGAAATATAAAATTTTCCTTTCTTAACCTTATAAAGTACCACAAAATGATTATTATTCCAATGCAGAATTAGTGGTAATGGTGCCTCTATAATATCCTTTAGTGCCACCTTAACAGCTAACGTGCGAAAGCCAATTTTTTCTGCAGCTTCACTAAGATCATTTAGTCTACTACCTATTCTTGTAGTTTCGCTAAGTTTTCTGAGTTCTTGAACTGATATATTTTTACCAAAATGTTTGGCAATGATTTTAATACAGGTTGGACCGCAATCTTTGGATTCCAGTTGTTTATAGTGAGGAAATGAAATACGCAATTTTAACCGTTTAATAGATTTTTCAATCAGATTGTTTCCAAAGGAGATAAGTAAGTTGTCTTTAGTTTTCCTATTTACTTGAATTAGTTATTAATCTCTAATTTTAATCTTTTCAGAAATTATTTGTTGATCTGATTTATCCCATATTTTTAATTGGTAATTTCCAGGTGGTAGAGAGAGTTTAATTTCACTATTGGTAACCTTTAAAATTCGATTTAGAAGAGGTATGCTTTCCATTCCGTATTTTGCGTATTCATCTAAAAAATAAAGGGAAAGAAAAATTTCCTGGTCTTTATAATTGTTTAAGACTTCAAAATTTCCTCTATAACTTGAAAGCTCTTCTCTGGAGTAAATTTCAGAAAGGTCAGGCTCTATATTATTAACTATAAAATAGTCGACGTTGGCATTAATTTTCTCATCTTTTGGTAAAAGATCAGATTTCAGTAGAACTATATCTTCTTCTAGATCAGCAGCAATTTCTACTTGGTCAAGTGTTAATGGATTGATTTTGGTCTCTTCATAAAAGTACTCAGCCATTCTTTTTTTATTCGAATCACTTTCTAAAATATGATCTATACCCGCATAAACAAAAATTTTTGCTTCTGGATCTTCCTTTAGGACTTTTTTGATGTTTAATGCTTGTTCTTTTTCGCGATTTTCGACATCAAAATCATCATAGCCTATAATTTTGAAACCTTGTTCTATAGCTTCTCTTATAAGTAAGGCGAAATATGGTTCCTGAACATAAAAACCGGTTTTTTTAATAGGAAATAACCTTTCGTTCAAAGAATTGACTTGACTTCTTTCTACGGCTTCTATTGCCAAATATTTAAAATTATTAGCTTTTAAAGTATTCAGAAGTTTATTAGCGAAGATTCGGTGTTTTGGATGCCAGTGCAACTCATTCATCATCACCACTTGATTACGTTGGAACAAATTATCCAAGGTTCTTATACTTGAACTATAGTCAGGATGTAATCCCGCACTATTTTCTTTTAAGAGCGGTTTGATTTTTTTTCCTAAATAATCTCTTTGTTTCGCTTCCCTATTATCAATTAATTCGTTGAAAAGTTTATAATCAGGAACTTTAGATAGAAAAGTACTCAAAAACTGAAATTTATTCCAACTGTTTTGGGCATTATCTTCTACATTAGCTTCCATAAATTTATTCTTAACATAAAGGACGTTATCTCTTTCCCTATTTTCATTAAAAATATCCATATAGCTTTTCTGTTTCTTATCGTTAGAAGCTGCTGTATTTTTATTTATGCTATCCACAGTTTGGCCCTTGGACTCATTTTTTCTATTTGAAGAATTAAAATTTTGCTGGGAGTTCGAAAAGTTACAAGCAGATATAAGGGAGCTAATTACAACAATTTTCAAAATGTGTTTAGTTCTTAATGTCATTCCAATGATTTGTTTTTGGGTTATATTTGCATTTCGTTTGATGATAAAACATTTCGTGTTCTTTACTCTTTATTGGAATCCTGTCGTCTGGGCAAACATATCGGAACTCACACTGACTACATTCATCGATCATTTCTTTATTAATTTCCCAAAACTTTTTTAGGTCATGGTTATTCTTAACAATGTTATTAATATCCTGATCGTAAATGTTACCTAAACTTGAATTGTCACCATAGAATTTAAATACTTCTCCACTATCTTCAATAAAAATTTTTTTATAATAAAATAAATTGAAACTATGTGATTCACAATATGAATCTAAATTTACTGCAAAATCTTGCACAGAATCGATTCCTTTCGCTAAGCCTGTATTTAAGTTGTTTTTCCAAAAATATATTTTTTCCGAAGTACTTTCTAATTCTTGAGGAGCTTCGTAAAAGATTACTCTTCTAATTCTCGTGTTTTCCTCAATGATATCCTTAATCTCTGCAGTAGATTTTTTATTATATTTAGAAATTATTTCTATAACTTTTATCTTCGAGTGACTTAAAATTTTAATGACCTCCAATAAGATTTTAGAATCTATTTTCTCAGCCAAAAGGACTAGGTTATTTGCTCCAGATTTATGGATATTTTTTAAGAATTCTTTTTTATTTGAATCTAAAGTATCTATATATAAAAATACGAACTCTAATAGGTTGGGCCTTTCTCTCTTGAGATCAATCTGCCCGAAATTTTGAGGATTGTTAGTGAAAAATATAAGTTCATTATTTAAAAGATAATTAATTTGCTTTTTTAAAATGGTTTGTTGCTCTTTATATTCCTCTAAAATTTCACCCCATTTTTTATTAGTTGATTCTATTATTAACTCTATTATTTCCTTAGACGTAAAAAACAATTGCCCTCTTTGAAAATCATGAATTAGACCTCTATTAGCACCAAGATTTGGTTGACAGCATTCGTAAAATCTGACATAAGAATTTTCTGATATCTCCATTATATTAAAATACTAGGTTTATAACTGTACATACATCTCATTTTTTCAGTTTTGTAGTATGATGACGGTGCATACCTTAAAATACTGTTTCTAATAAGGGTGTCTCTTGATTCGACATAAAACACTGATATTGGAAAAATATCTAATTGATTTGATTTTAAGTTATTTGAAAATTTCATCTATTATAATTTTATTAATGTTGATGCAACTTCCTTATGTAATGGATAATTACACGGATATGCTGTCATTCCGAATTGACCAGCTGGATTTACCTCTAAAAAGATGTATTCACCCTCCGTGTTTTTTATAAAATCCAAAGAGCCGGTGTTTAAATTAATGGATTTCATGAATTTTATGATCTTTAATTCTACATCCTTGGGTAGATTATATGGTACAAATCTTATTGGCTGTTCTGGATCAAAAACTCTGAAATCAATTTCAGTTTTTTTGTCATTTTGCGAAAAAATAGCCATTGAGAATAATTTACCTTCGAGATAAAATACTCTTATTTCATAACTTTTAGCTATTTGTTCTTGTACATAGGATGGTGAGAATTTATGCGGAAGATGGTTAACTGAGTTAATTGCCAAAGTCATAAATGGAAAATTTAGAGAGTTTGCTAAAACCTGTTTTCCTTCGCCGATAGGCTTTGTAATTAATTTCTCATTGAAATTTTTTAGTCTTTCTTTGCTTGATGTAATTGCCGTGTTAGGTGTTCTAAGGCCAACACTTATAGCTTTTTCTAATACTAGAGGTTTTGAAGGGAGAACTCCCTTCTTATATAGCCATTTTTTGTCTGCTAATAATTCTAAGATTAATTTTCTAACAGAACTAAATTCAGAATAAATGTATTTGTAAAAATCACTATTCCTATCTAATTCCTTTTCATATGTAGAAAGAAACCCGAATTTGCGAAACCATACTGTTCGAATATCCTTTAAAAAAACCTTTTCACCTTTATATGAAAAATATGTTTTATTGGAATCATGGGGAGAAAAGAAAAACTCAGTTATTCCCATCATTAAATCCTCATCGTTTAAACGAAAAAATGGTTCCTCGAAATGGTTAAGCCATTCAATGACTTTTTCTGTATCCAAATCAGTGGGTGTACTTAAAATTAAGATCATTGTTTTAAAAAATTAGCCTCGAGATAAACTACTCGAGGCTTTATTAAAGAATTAATTTTATTAATCCCAATCTGAATCGTCTCCATCATCTTTACTACAACCACACGTTGTAAGTGTAACTGTATTTTGTGAAGATGATTCTTGAACTTTACCTCCGAATACAGAGTCCACTTCTACTTTACCGAATTCAAAATCTTTTAAATTTTTCATAATAAATTATATTAATAAATTTTACCTACTCATTTAAGGCTTTTCGGTTTCCTCCTAATTTTGATGCGCATCAAACGTTTTTCGCAGAATACTATGATATTTTTATAATATTCGGTGAAAAACTAACTTTTCAATAATCAAACTTAAAATATTTTAAGGGTCATTGAGAAGTGAAAATCCACATTTTCTTCGTGGTAAACCCACATTTATTTAGCCGATTTTCTTCTTTTTAAAAGGCTTAATTGGTTTTTGTAAATTTAATCTCTTAATAACCCTTATCATTAAGAGATTTATTAAGAGGCTCATTATTGATCTTTTCGAAGTATGCAGGGTAAGAATGTATTTCAGATTAATGAAGAACTAATAACGAGTTTGAAGGGTTGCCAGCAGCCTTATGAGAAGGATCGCATTTAGTAGATTCCCATAAAATGGTCAATCCCTTTCAAGGCTTTCAAACTTTTAGCTTAACGAACTTTCAATATTACTTAATTAATAAATCAAAGTGTAAGCAGCGTCTTGAAGATAAACTGCTAAAATAAAAGCACTTAAGGTTTAAAATAATAATTTGTAAGAAAGAAAATCAATTCCAAGATTGCTCGACAACAATGTTATACATTTTGTTCATTCGTATCGAAACGCTGTAAGATATTATACAGGGGTGGCTTTAAAAATTAATTCCAAATCAAGAAACTTATAAAAACGTGGTATTCCCACACATATTACGTGGTGAATTAAAACTACAAGAAGTCCAATAATTATAATTTCAACATAGACACATTCAACCAATTTAAACTTTGGGAATATTTGATTATAAGATCACCCAAAATTTGAAGTAAATCATCGTAAAAGGAAATTAAGTGACACAAGGATTTAAAAAACTAACTCAGGCAGAAGAAAGAATAATGCACTTACTTTGGGAATTGAAAATAGCAAGTATTGCATCTATAGTTGAGAAAATGGCGGAGCCAAAACGAGCCTATAATTCAGTTTCCACAATTGTTAGGATTTTAGAAAGTAAAGGGTTTGTTGGTCATCGTCAGAAAAACAAGGGCTATTTGTATTATCCTCTTATGGATAAAGAAACCTACTGCCTTGAAATGATGAGAAAATTAATTCAAGATTATTTTAATGGTTCATTTAAGAACATGATTTTTTTCTATATCAAAAAAAACAATATGAATACCTATAAGATTCGAAAACAGTTTGAAGTCAATTGATTGTAAAGTTATTTAGGAAGTTTGGAAACCGGAAAGCTATAACTGAGGGAGGAAATCCTTACGATAGACTAGTTATTGATTAGGGTTAATCAAAAAAGAAAGCCAATTTCAAGGATATCTAATAGTAGTTTTATAGGATTTACTTCAGTTCGTAATAAATTTGTTCCGATATCTATTTGATGGCAATAAACCTAAATCGAATAATATAAGATTAAACATATCAATTATTTCTGGAAGTGTTTTGTATTTTTTGTGACTAATTGATTATCTTTAATTTGCGAATGAAAAAACGACCAATAAAAGTTCACAATTCGTCAACATTATTTAGGAGTATAAGTGAAATCCTTTTAAAATAAGGGGTTTCGAAGCCATAGCCTATACCTGGTGAGGCTACTTTATTGAAATGGGGTGCTTGCTATAAAGCGGGCTGAGATG
>CAXBEL010000075.1:0-17651 GCA_963974735.1 uncultured Flavobacteriaceae bacterium
ACCATACATCTGCTCACTCTCCATAAAAATAACTGGATCATCATCACGTATAGCAGATTTTAAAAGACCTTTTGCATCAGCTGGATTAGAAGGAACGATAACTTTTAGACCGGGAGTATTTGCAAACCAGTTTTCAAAAGCCTGAGAATGGGTAGCGCCCAATTGCCCAGCAGAAGCCGTTGGACCTCTAAATACTATTGGACAGTTAAACTGACCTCCAGACATCTGGCGTATTTTTGCAGCGTTATTAATAATCTGATCAATACCTACCAATGAAAAGTTGAAAGTCATATACTCAACTATAGGACGGTTACCATTCATGGCACTTCCTATTGCTATACCTGCAAAACCCAGTTCTGAAATAGGAGTGTCAATCACACGTTCAGGGCCAAATTCATCAAGCATACCTTTAGAAGCTTTATAGGCACCGTTGTATTCAGCAACTTCCTCGCCCATAAGATAAATAGTATCATCCTTGCGCATTTCTTCGCTCATCGCTTCACAAACCGCTTCTCTAAATTGTATTGTTTTCATCTATAGTTAGGTGTAAGATCACATTAAAAATCTAAAAAAACCCTGATATTTTAAAGGGAAGGCAAAAATAACAATTAAATTCTGCTGAAAGAATTGGAATTAACTAAAATTTATTATGCACGCATAGTAAATAAGACGATTTTTATATGTATTTTCGTGGCGAAAACGAAATAGTTTAAATTAAACGCTTTATATATGAAAATTCTAGTATGCATCAGTCACGTACCTGATACAACTTCGAAAATTAATTTCACAGATAACAACACTGCATTTGACACAAATGGAGTTCAATTTGTAATTAACCCGAACGATGAATTTGGTCTTACCCGCGCAATGTGGTTTAAAGAAAAACAAGGTGCTTCTGTCGACGTAGTAAATGTTGGTGGACCAGAAACAGAACCAACACTTCGCAAAGCTCTTGCAATAGGTGCTGACACTGCTATACGCGTAAATACTCCAGCAGTTGATGGTTTTCAAGTAGCTCAAGAATTAAGCAAAGTTGCTAAAGATGGCAACTATGATCTTATTATAGCCGGTCGTGAATCGATAGACTATAATGGAGGAATGGTGCCGGGAATGTTAGCGACACTTATCGATGCTAGCTTTGTGAATACTTGTATTAATCTTGAAATAGAAGGAAATAAAGCAACCGCTATTCGTGAAATAGACGGAGGCAAAGAAACTGTTACCGCTTCTCTTCCTCTTGTTGTGGGAGGACAAAAAGGTATTGTTGAAGAAAGTGATCTTCGCATCCCTAATATGCGCGGGATTATGATGGCTCGTAAAAAACCGCTCAATGTGGTTGAACCTTCTGGCTCTGCAACAGAAACCAAAGCAGTAGCATTTGAAAAACCTGCTCCTAAAGGTGCTGTAAAATTAGTTTCTCCAGATAACTTGGACGAATTAATAAACTTACTTCACAATGAAGCTAAGGCTATATAATCCAGTCTTAAGCATCATTAATAAAATTACAAATCATATAAACATCTTTAATTAAGATGTTTGAAATAAAATAAATTAATTATGTCAGTTTTAGTTTATACAGAATCCGAAGACGGAAAATTTAAAAAGACAGCTTACGAAGTTGCTAGTTATGCTCGTGGAATCGCAGATATGCTTTCAACAACCGTTACAGCGGTAACTTTTAATGCGGATGAAACAGACTCCTTGGGTGCTTATGGTGTGGATAAAGTTTATCGCATTAATAATGACAAGTTAAAAAACTTTAATGCCAAGGCCTATGCAACCGCACTACAGCAAGCAGCTCAAAAAGAAGATGCTAAAGTAGTTGTGTTAAGCTCTAGTGCTAATGCAAAATATCTTGCACCTCTAGTAGCGGTAGATTTAGAAGCTGGATATGCATCTAATGCAGTTGCGCTTCCAGACAGTGTTTCCCCCTTTAAAGTAAAACGTACCGCTTTTACAAATAAAGCCTTCAATTTTACTGAAATCAATACAGCCGTCAAGATTGTAGGTCTTTCTAAAAATGCGTTTGGTTTAAAAGAAGCTGAAGGAACAGCAAATGCAGAAGATTTTTCTCCAGAATTGAAAGATTCTGATTTTAATGTAAATGTAGAATCTGTAGATAAGGCAAAGGATAAAGTTACAATTGCAGATGCTGAGATCGTAGTATCTGGAGGTCGTGGTCTTAAAGGCCCTGAAAACTGGGGAATGATTGAAGAAATGGCAGATATTTTAGGTGCTGCAACGGCTTGCAGTAAGCCTGTTTCAGATATGGGATGGAGACCCCACAGTGAACACGTAGGACAGACAGGGAAGCCTGTTGCCGCTAATTTATATATAGCCGTAGGTATTTCTGGAGCTATTCAACATCTTGCAGGAATAAATTCATCAAAGGTAAAAGTTGTTATTAATAATGATCCAGAAGCACCTTTCTTTAAGGCTGCTGATTATGGTGTTGTAGGTGATGCTTTTGAAATCGTACCAAAGCTAAATGAAAAATTAAGGGAGTTTAAGGCGAATAACTCATAATTTTCTTAAATTGACCCCCGATAAAGGGCTGTTTAAATTTGGACAATGTCCTCTTTTAAAGAGCCTTTTTATATTTTTGCAGTATGAGTTTAGTGCGTCTGAATATAAAAGGTATTTCTTATAGCCAAACACAGAATGGGGCTTATGCCTTAATCCTGAGTGAGGTAGATGGTGATCGTAAATTACCTATTGTGATAGGTGCCTTTGAGGCACAGTCTATTGCCATTGCTTTAGAAAAAGAGATTCGCCCTCCGCGACCTCTCACACATGATCTTTTTAAAAATTTTGCAGACCGTTTTGATATTGTCATCAAGCAGGTGATCATTCACAAATTGGTTGACGGTGTTTTCTATTCAAGTATAATTTGTGAGCGTGACAAGATCGAAGAGATAATAGATGCACGCACTAGCGATGCTATATCTCTTGCACTTCGGTTTGATGCGCCCATATTTACTTATAAAAATATTTTAGATAAAGCAGGTATCTATCTAAAAGGACCTGGTCAATCCCCAGAAGAGGATAATCCAGTAAGTATTCTTGTGGATGAGCTTGTGTTAGAAGAAGAAGATTCTAGCTCAGAAAAAACAGATTACAAAAAATTATCTCTTCAAGAGTTAAATAAATTACTCGATCAGGCGGTTGCCCGTGAAGACTATGAAGTCGCGGCAAAATTACGTGACGAGATCTCTAAACGGAATTAATATTAGATGCGAAAAATCCTCCCCCTACTGTTCCTTACCATTTTTTCTGTTTCAACAAGTGTCGCCCAAAGCGTGCAAGAGGTTTTACCCGTAGCAGAGTCTCACAATTTAATACCTAACGCAGGATTCTCTTTTGACAGTTTATGGAGAGGTGTTTTAGGAATGATTTGCTTAATTTTTATAGCCTTTCTCTTTAGTTCAAACCGAAAAGCAATAAACTGGAAAACAATTGGGGTAGGACTTACTGCCCAATTACTTCTGGCAATAGGGGTTTTAAAAATATCATTTATTCAAAATACCTTTGAATTTGTGGGGAAAATATTTGTAAAAATATTAGACTTTACAGCAGCAGGAAGTGAATTTCTTTTAGGAGGAATGATGGATGTTGACAGTTTTGGCTTTATTTTTCTTTTTCAAGTTTTACCCACTATCATATTTTTCTCAGCCCTAACCTCTGTCTTATTTTATTTAGGAGTTGTGCAAGTTGTAGTTAAAGGTATGGCTTGGGTTCTTACTAAGTTGATGAATATATCGGGCCCTGAAAGTCTTTCTGTAGCAGGTAATATTTTTCTGGGACAGACCGAAGCCCCTCTTATGATAAAAGCCTATTTAGAGCGAATGACACGTTCTGAAATTCTGCTTGTAATGATAGGTGGTATGGCAACCGTAGCCGGAGGTGTTTTGGCAGCATACATTGGTTTTCTTGGAGGAGACGACCCACAATTAAGACTGGAATTTGCTAAACATTTACTAGCTGCATCAGTAATGGCGGCTCCGGGAGCCATCGTTATATCAAAAATGCTTTATCCTCAACAAGAACCCATAGATGCTCGAGTTGAAGTTTCTTCAGAAAAAATAGGCTCAAATATTCTTGATGCTATTGCTAATGGAACTACTGAAGGATTAAAACTTGCTGCAAATGTAGGTGCGATGCTCTTAGTCTTTGTGGCTTTTATCGCTATGATTAATTACGGCTTCAATAAGTTAGGAGACGTAACGACAATAAATAATTTCTTAGCGGCTAATACGCCATATAGTGAACTTTCCCTTGAAGCAATTTTGGGAACTATTTTCGCTCCGTTAATGTGGCTTATAGGTGTTGCCACTGAAGATGTTATGCTAATGGGACAACTCTTGGGCATAAAACTTGCCGCAAGTGAATTTGTAGGATATATTCAATTGGCCGAATTAAAAAACCCGCTAAACGCTCTTAGTTTCACTTACGAAAAATCTGTGATAATGGCTACCTATATGCTTTGTGGTTTTGCAAATTTTGCTTCGATAGGAATACAGATTGGAGGGATAGGCTCTCTTGCCCCTGGTCAAAGAAAAACCCTTTCTGAATTTGGTATGAAAGCATTAATTGGAGGAACTATAGCTTCTCTTCTCTCTGCTACAATTGCAGGAATGATTATTGGATAAAAAATGTTTCTGCCCAAGAAATAGCCTGTTCCTTATTTTTAAAAAAAGCAAAAGAACCACCATAAAGGCTTTGCTCCTCTATTAGATTTTCGGTTGGATCTTCGCCATCTCCTACTATTGCCACGCCAATCATCTTTTTTGCATTTACGTATTTATAGGAATCAGATTGTACAGCAAGAGTAAACCTGCGATGTGAGATGAAAACATATTTACCATTTTTATAAAACCCGTCAATATCTGTCATAATCTGTTTAGACATATCACTGGTTAAAACCTCAAGCTTTTTGAGTTCAAAATAAACATAACGGTCAAAACATTGCGCTTGGCCAAAGGGATAATCAAATATAGTTTTCAAGGTAATTTTATAAGTAGGGAGCAAATTTACATCAAAACACCTTTTGTTAAACAAATCTTAAATGTTAATGTTTTCGCGTTAATAACTATTTATAAAAACACCAGATTTTTCAATTTTAAACCTAAGTTATTTGGTTAATTTAGCCTGATTTTCAAATAAAAAGAAAAGATAATGAAGCAATATCATGATCTCATAAAACACATTCTAGAGGAAGGGACTCAAAAAGGTGATCGTACAGGAACAGGTACGTTGAGCGTTTTTGGTCATCAGATGCGCTTTGATTTAAGCGAAGGCTTCCCGATGATTACAACAAAAAAATTACATCTTAAATCGATAATTTATGAATTGCTCTGGTTTTTAAATGGGGATACTAACATTAAGTACCTGCAAGAAAATGGAGTGAAAATCTGGAATGAATGGGCCGACGAGAATGGTGATTTGGGTCCTGTTTACGGTAAACAATGGCGTAGTTGGAACAATGAAGAGATTGATCAAATTAAAGAAGTAATTCATACATTAAAAAACAATCCAAATAGCAGAAGAATGCTTGTTAGTGCTTGGAATCCAAGCGTACTTCCTAACACTTCTATATCTTTTTCTGAAAACGTTGCAAATGGTAAAGCAGCTCTACCCCCCTGTCATGCCTTCTTTCAATTTTATGTTGCTCCGGCAGATCCTGAGAAGGAAAATAGTAAGCCAAGACTTTCTTGTCAACTCTATCAACGCAGCGCTGATGTTTTTTTAGGTGTGCCTTTTAATATCGCATCCTATGCACTCTTAACAATGATGATCGCACAGGTTTGTGATTACGAAGCAGGTGAGTTTATTCATACATTTGGTGACGCTCACATCTACAATAATCACATTGAGCAGGTTAATCTACAATTATCAAGAGAATTGCGTACCTTGCCAACAATGACACTAAATCCTGAAATAAAAGATATTTTCAGTTTTAGGTTCGAAGATTTTAAATTAGAAAATTACAACCCGCACCCACATATTAAGGGAGCAGTTGCCGTTTAACCCCAAATTCTAAATATGAAAAAAATTTTAATCATTGCAATGCTTATCGGCGCAGCCACAAGTTATGCTCAACAAGGTGTTAGCCTTAAAGGAAGCACTCTAACCGTTACAGAAGTAGCACCAGTATGGCCTGGTTGCGGAGGCTCACAAGCACAAAAAAAATCATGTTTTACAAAAAACCTCTCTACTCATATAGGTAAAAATTTCAAATTCCCTAAGGGTTATAAACGGGGTAGCGTAAAGGAGAAAGTTGTTGTTAGTTTTGTAATAAATGAGCAGGGCAAGCCTGAAATTAAAAATGTTACTGGCGGCACTAAAGAACTACAAGAAGAAGCTAAACGTAATATAATGCTTATCCCTCAGATGACTCCTGGACAAGCAGCAGGAAAACCAAAAGCTATTAAATACAAGGTGCCATTTACCTTTTAACTTGGCATTAACTCTTTATCCCACAGGGTAAAAACAATAATATTGTAAATTTGAGTATTACCGCAAGTAATACTCTTTTTTATGATTGAAATTGTTACTCCTTTATTAGAATTTTTTACAGAAACAAGAGCTGAATCTGAAACAATTTGCAAACCCTTACAAATTGAAGATTATGTGGTTCAGCCTATTGTGGATGTATCCCCGCCTAAGTGGCATCTAGGTCACACAACTTGGTTTTTTGAAGAATTTATTCTTAAACCTCATAAATCGGGATACACTCTCTTCGATGAAAATTTTGCATTTGTCTTCAACAGTTATTATGAAAGTGTAGGTGCCCGTGTTGTTAGAACAGACAGAGGCAATCTTTCCCGACCTACTGTAGAGCAGGTTTACGCCTACAGAAAATATGTTACTCAACATCTAATAGAATTTTTAGAAGAAGGGGCTTCAGATAAAATAGAATCTATTGTAGAAATAGGTATTCATCACGAAAAACAGCATCAAGAATTATTATTGACTGACATAAAATATATTTTAGGAAACAATCCTTTAATGCCCGCTTACAACAATCACTTTAAGGAATCTAGTAAGGAGGATCAATCACAGGAGTGGATCAGGATAAATAGTGGTCTTTATGACATAGGACATAAAGAAACTGGTTTTTGTTATGACAATGAATTAGGGTATCATAAAGTATATTTAAACGATTTTCAGATTTCTAATAGATTGGTAACTAATGGCGAGTATCTGGAGTTTATTAAAGATGAAGGCTATAAAAAAGTATTGCTTTGGCACGCCGAAGCTTGGGATTGGGTGCAGACCCATAAAATAAATTCCCCGCTCTACTGGCATAATATAAATAATGAATGGCATCACTATACTTTAAATGGATTACGGAAGTTAGACGAAAATGCACCTCTCGCCCACATTTCATATTATGAAGCTTTTGCTTATGCTCAATGGAAAGGATTGCGTTTGCCTACAGAATTTGAATGGGAAGTGGCACAGTCAAACTTTAATTGGGGTCAACGCTGGGAATGGACTGAAAGTGCATATCTACCGTATCCTGGCTATACAAAAGTAGATGGTGCACTTGGTGAATATAACGGTAAATTTATGGTTAGTCAGAAAACGCTTCGCGGTGGTTCTGTCGCTACCTCTTCAAAACATACACGACCTACCTATCGTAATTTCTTTCATCCCCAACTAAGGTGGCAATTTACCGGCTTACGCCTGGCTAAATAATTCCTTCAACAAGCAATAGCATTATGGAAAACTTAAGATATCCTATTGGCAAATATGCCTTGCCTAAGCAAATAGATGAGGATTATATTCCAAATGCTATTGAGCAAATTGAGACTTTTCCGGCCCGGTTGAAAAAGCTTTTGAATAATTTACCAGAAGATCAACTATTATGGAGTTATCGCTCCAATGGATGGACAATCAAGCAACTGGTGCATCATTGCGCTGATAGTCACATGAACAGTTTTATCCGTTTTAAACTTGCACTTACAGAAGATTCTCCTACCATAAAACCCTATCATGAGGATCAATGGGCAGAATTACCCGATACCGTTAGCACTCCCATTGAAGAGTCTTTGAAAATACTGGAAGGATTGCATGCACGATGGACACAACTTCTAAAAGCACTGAGTCAAGAAGATTTAAAAAAGCAATTTGTACATCCAGAACATGGCAAACGTGTGTCATTATCAGAAAATATTGGTCTTTATGCTTGGCACGGCAATCATCATCTTGCCCATATAAAACAAGCCATTACCTCAGAAGGCAAATTTAAAGAGGCCCCTCTTAATCAAACTATACTTTAACAGCTTAAAAAGAAATGAATACGCAGCAAAAAACACAGTTTAAAACTGAATTTGAAGAAGAGGTATATGAAGGCCTAACTTCATTTCCTAAATATTTGTCGTCAAAATACTTCTATGATAAAAAAGGGGATCGACTATTTCAACAAATAATGGCATTACCAGAGTATTACCTCACGGGCTGTGAGTTTGATATACTTACCCAATATAAAAATGAAATTGCAGATTTATTTAAGTCACCTTCGGGATTTGATTTAATTGAATTAGGTGCTGGAGATGGCAAAAAAACCAAAATATTATTAGAAGAATTTAGGAATCAGAAGTTAGATTTTAGTTTTCTTCCCATAGACATTAGTCAAAACGTTCTGGACGAATTAGAAGAATCAGTTAAAAATACTTGGCCCGAAATAAATATCAAGCCACAACAAGGTACTTATTTTAAAGTGCTCGAAAAACTTTCCCAATATAACTCAAGAAAGAAGGTTATTCTTGTTTTGGGTTCTAACATCGGGAATTTACCTCATTCTAAAGCTGTAGAATTCTTGAGGCATATTCAGGAATCTATGGATCAGGACGATCTGCTTTTTATGGGATTTGACGACAAGAGCGGAGTGACCGAAGCTTTTAATAAAAATCTTCTCTACAGGATTAATCATGAAATGGATGCGAATTTTAATCCTGATAATTTTATGCACTGGCCTACCTATGATCCAGAAACAGGAACTACAAAAAGCTTCTTAGTAAGCACAAAAGCGCAAGAAGTAAATATCAATGTACTCAATCTTTCTGTAAGTCTTGAGGAGTGGGAAAGCATACATACTGAAATTTCTCAAAAGTATGACGACTCAATTGTACAATGGCTTGCTGAAGAAGCTGGTTTAAGAGTGATTGATCAGTTTACAGACAAAAAAAGATATTTTAAAGATTATATTTTTAAAAAGAAATAATTATGAAAGCTATTTGGAAAGATCAAATTATTGCAGAGAGCGACAAGACTATAGAGGTTGAAGGAAATCAATATTTTCCTCCTCAAGCGGTAAATCAAGAGTATTTAGAAAAAAGTGATACGCACACCACGTGCCCCTGGAAAGGCAAAGCGAGTTATTATTCCTTAAAGGTGGAAGATGAGCAACTAAAAGACGCTGCATGGTATTACCCAAGCGCCAGTGATGCTGCAAAAAATATTGAAAATTATATTGCATTTTGGAAAGGAGTCAAGGTTACAGATTAACCTTGACTCAATCCCAAGCTTTATCTTATAATTCTAAAACTCCGTTTTCAGTAGAAGCAAAATCATTCCATTGGTAGCGATCTGCTTCAGCTTCATTTGTCCAAGCTCCATCTACAACATAACGAAATTCGTAAGCTGAATCTACAGGAAGGCTAAGAGTGCCTTTAAATGTTCCGTTCTTCAACTTTTTAAGCTCTTCTTTTTTCCAATTATTGAAGTCTCCTGCAACAGCAACTGTAGCAGCTTCTTTAGCAGGAACAGTAAATGTAACCTTACACTGAGGCTTTGACTTTAAATATTGTTTTGAAATAGGCATGATTGTCTGATTTAAATTTGCGCTCCAAATGTAACATGACAAACTTTTAAAAACCAACAAATCAATATTTTAGATTCATTTTTTCGAAATATGAATTCTTTCTTTAAAGAACTTTGAAATTCCTAAATTCGAAAACGTTATCATTAATAATATTCTTAGTATTTTTCATAATGATTTTGTGTAAACTCCTAGAAATTAATGCTTAATTACCTGTAAAAGTTGTTTCAAATCGTCTTGAGTATTAAAATAATGGAAGCTTACTCGAATCCCATCTCCTCTTTGTGAGCATATAATATCCCTTTCTCTAAGTTGATTAAATAATTTTTCATCTCCCTTTATATTAAAAATTGAGGAATGAATTTTTCGATTAATAATCTTCTTTTCTAATAAACCTCTTTCTGCAAATGCCTGCTTTGCCTCGTTTTTTAAAGTTGCAATTTGATCTTCAATGGTATTTATACCCACTTTACCTATAAGTTCTATTGCAGATTTAAGGCTCCCAAAATTCAAAGTATCTTGATGGCCGGGTTCAAACTTACCTATAAGACTGTTCTCACCCTCCTTATATTTACCGCGTATAGAATTAAAACCAGTGGCTTTAGGAAAAATTTTATCCTTCACCGTTTCCTTAAAAAGAAAAAAACCATTTCCGTAACCAGCATTCATCCATTTATAGGCACTGGCTCCTAAAATATCTAAACCTGAATTTTTGAAATCAAATTTTTCTACCCCGCAATATTGCGTACCATCTGCAACTAGCAAAAGATTGGGGAAATTATCTTTCAATTGTTTTATAAATTCAAAATCGATCTGCAACCCGTCGATATACTGTACTAAACTGAAGGCAAAAACATCTGGTTTTTCTTTTTCTACAGCTTGAAGAATATTATCCTCTAAATGTTCATTTATCTCAGTATAACAAATTGGGAATGCACGCGATTCTACCGCCCAATTAATGGAAGGGTAATCCTGTTTGAGCAAAAGAACCTTCTTTTCTCGTGGTAAACCCTCCAACACAGTATTAAACCCAAAAGAAAAATTAGGAACCAGAGCCACCTGATTTGTTTCGCAGCTAAAAAATTTGCCTACACTTTCTCTTACTTTAGT
Source organism: uncultured Flavobacteriaceae bacterium (assembly GCA_963974735.1). Taxonomy (GTDB): domain Bacteria; phylum Bacteroidota; class Bacteroidia; order Flavobacteriales; family Flavobacteriaceae; genus Leeuwenhoekiella. The sequence continues at coordinate 10,937 of CAXBEL010000075.1, forward strand.
TAAAAAAACAGCTTGTTTGTCTTTAAGCTTGCTTCCCATAATTAAGTAATCCAAATCATGATTCTGTCTAAAATCGAGTAGAGTTTCAGACATAAGGCCAGAACTGGCGGTATTAAGATGTACATATTGTGAGGTAACCGGAAATTGACTTTTTAAATTCTTCATAAGAAAGAAATGATAAATTCTTGTAACTTTAATTTTGGATATATTTGTTCAAGTGTAAAAAATCTCAATGGAGAAATTCTAAAAGTTATAAGAAGTACGTGAATATAACTTCTTGTTAATTTGAGAAATTTCAGTTTTCAAACTTTTATTAAAAATACCAGTTCCTATGTTCTCAAAAAAGAAAGAAACATCAAAAATTGACCCCGAACAACGGGAAATGATTGAGAATGCCCAGATTAGAATAAAACAGAAAAAAAACCTGTTTCGACATTTTATCATCTTTCTTGCAGGGGCTGTACTATTAATTATTCTAAATCTAATACTTGATTTTGGTGTGGATTTTAGGCCCCTTAATGTAGACTGGTTTGTATGGGCGACATTGATCTGGTTTTTCTTTTTCCTAATCCATTTTTTAAATGTTTTTCTTCTTTCAAGTTTTATGAACAAAAAATGGGAAAGTGAACAATTGGACCGCTTAGTTGCAAAGCAAAGAGCTAAAATTGCTCAGTTGCAGAACAAGGTAGAAGATGAAAATCCCCTTCCTGAAAAAAAAAGTCCCTTCGACAGGCCCAATCGTCCCCTAAACAGCTAACGCCACCTATGATTACTCTTATTGCTGCAGCCGCAGAAAACAATGCTTTAGGAAAAGATAATGATCTTGTATGGCATTTACCAGACGATTTTAAGCGCTTTAAAAGGCTTACGACAGGTCATCATATAATTATGGGCAGAAAAACATTTGAATCATTTCCTAAACCTTTGCCCAACCGTACACACTTAGTAATTACCAGGCAAAAAGATTATAATCCAGAGGGAGTGATTGTCGTTCACCGTCTTGAAGATGCCCTAGCATATGCGCACGATGATGACAATGCCTATGTTATAGGCGGCGGTGAAATTTATAATATGGCTATAGATACAGCAACACATATTGAACTAACACGCGTTCACGGAAAGTTTGAAGCAGACACTTATTTCCCTGAAATTGACGAGTCCCAATGGAAACTCATAAATGAAGAATTTCACCCGAAGGATGATACTCATAAATATGATTTTACTTATTTAACTTATGTTAGACAATGATGTTTTAAAACATATTGAGAAAACAACTAATTTATCCATTACCAGCCATACTGCATTAAGCGGCGGTGATATCAATCAGGTTTACCTGCTGCAAACTTCCAAGAAGCCACTAGTCCTAAAACTGAATTTTGCCGATAAATATCCCGGGATGTTTGCTGCGGAGGCCACTGGACTTAGAAAATTACACACTTCTGGTATTATTAATATCCCTGAAGTTATAGCAACTAGCGAAGTCAATAATTTAAGTTACTTACTTTTAGAATATATCCCCTCGGGTAATAAAGCAAAAAACTTCTGGGAATTGTTTGGAGAGCAAATGGCGCAACTTCACAAACAGACAAATTCTAAGTTTGGATTTGTTGAAAACAACTATATTGGCAGTCTCCCTCAGTACAATAATTATTGCGATGATCCAGCTGAATTTTTTATTACACAAAGGCTGGAGCCTCAATTTAAAATAGCCTCCACTAAGGGATATATTTTTCAAAATACAGAATCCCTTTTCTCTTCTATCCAAACACTGATTCCAAAAGAAAAACCCGCACTTTTACATGGAGATTTGTGGAGTGGCAATTTTTTGGTAAATTCTTCTGGATTACCCTGTCTTATAGATCCTGCTACTTCATACGCACCGCGTGAAATGGATTTAGCAATGATGCAGCTTTTTGGTGGATTTAATAAAAACCTTTTTGATAGCTACAATGAAGTTTTTCCACTGGAGAAAGACTGGCAAAGCCGCATAAAACTATGGCAGCTTTATTACATTCTGGTCCACGTAAACCTCTTTGGCGGAAGCTATTATGCTTCAGCTAAAAATATAATAAAACATTATTTATAGCCTTAACAAATTTTAGTCTTTATCGCCATAGTTTTGGCAATCCTTTGACGCACAAAATCTTTACTCCTCATTATCTTTAGATAAAATAAAAGAGTTATGAGTACTAAAAATCTAAACGATAAAGAAGCACAAAATAAAATCAAGAAGTTAGCAGAAGACATTGACTTTGTAATGATGGCTACTGCACTTGGAACAAAGCCCCTAAGCGTCATCCCCATGAGTACAAAAAAAGTAGATGATGCCGGCAACATTTGGTTTTTGAGCAATAAAACCAGTGATCACAATATGGATATATCTAGAGATAAAAACATACAGCTTTTATATTCTGACCCTAGCTCTATGGAGTTTTTAAGTGTTTATGGCGAAGCCACCATAGTTCTTGATAAAAATGTATTAAAAGATTTATATGGCAAGTCTGATGACAATTGGTTTGATGGTGTAGATGATCCTAATCTTACAGCAATTCAAGTAAACCCAGCAGAAGCTTATTATTGGGACACAAAAAGCAATAAAATAGTCTCTTTATTTAAAATGGGAATTGGAGCTATAACAGGAAATCAACCAGATATAGGTGAAAAAGGAAAATTGAATGTCTAATGAGAATTAGACTAATGGTGATGAAAGGCCTCCTGATTAGGGAGGCCTTTTTACTTACGGATTTTCTTAACTATAAAGAATTTGAATTTTCATAACCTCATCTTTATTGAATAAGGAACTTAAGATTTTACCATCCTTTTCCATATGTGTATTTTTGTATTACTAATCTAGACAATCAATTTATGGAAGCATATATTTTTCCCGGACAAGGAGCTCAATTTACGGGAATGGGCAAAGATATTTATGATGCCTCACCTGAAGCAAAATCCCTTTTTGAAAAGGCTAACGAAATTTTAGGTTTTGACATCACTAAAATTATGTTTGAGGGAACAGCTGAAGAACTTAAAGAAACAAAGGTTACACAGCCTGCGATATTTATTCATTCTGTAGCTCTTTTTAAAGCTTTAGGTGAAAAAGCAAAGCCAGAAATGGTTGCAGGTCATTCATTAGGAGAATTTTCTGCTTTAGTTGCTAATGGTGCATTAACTTTTGAAGATGGTCTTAAGCTGGTTTCTCAAAGGGCGCGAGCTATGCAAAAAGCTTGTGATGTAGAACCATCAACTATGGCAGCGGTTTTAGGACTTGATGATGAAATTGTAGAATCGGTGTGTGCAGATATTAAAGGAACAGTGGTAGCGGCAAATTATAACTGCCCCGGCCAACTTATAATATCTGGAGAAATAAAGGCAGTAGAAGAAGCGTGTGAGCAATTAAAAGAACGTGGTGCTAAACGTGCACTTTTATTACCTGTAGGGGGTGCTTTTCATTCCCCTTTAATGGAGCCTGCCAGAGAAGAACTGGCAGCGGCCATTGAAAATACAACATTTAGTAAACCTTCTTGTCCTATTTATCAAAATGTAAGCACTTTTGCTGTCACAGAACCCAACGAAATAAAAGAAAATCTTCTTTTTCAGCTTACTGCTCCTGTAAAATGGACACAAAGCGTGCAAAATATGCTTTCAGACGGAGCTACCGAATTTATAGAAGTAGGACCTGGAAAGGTTTTGCAAGGTCTCGTTAAAAAAATAGATCGCTCTACGTCAGTAAGTAGTGCAACTCTTGACTAAAAACAAAAAGCCCCGCATTGCGGGGCTTTTTTATTATAGGCGAACCAATAATTACATATCGTCGTTTCCTTCTACTTCGTCTTCTACTTCTTGAGCTCCATCTTCTATAGCATCTCCAGTATCTTCAGCTGCATCTTCTATTGCATCACCAGCATCATCCATAGCATCACCCATATCATCAGCTGTATTTTCCATAGAATCTTCAGCGTTTTCTTGGGTAGTTTCGCGACATGCAGAAACTGATACCATTAGCATAAGAGCCATTGCGCTGTAAATAAATTTTTTCATTGTTTTGAATTTTTAATTAGCATTATTAATGTGCTAAATTATATAATTTAACATTACCTCAGCAAATTTTCTAGTAAAAATTTAAAATCCTCATTTAATGAATTTTAGATTAACAAACTAGCAAATTCATTCCTCTATTTTTATTGATTTATTAAAAAAGCGCGTGGCGAAAGCAGAAAGAGCTTTACTTTTAATTAAAATAATTACTCTAATTATCGTCATCTTCATCCATGACATCATCATTGCCTTGAATCTCGTCATTTAACTCATCTGCACCTTCTTGAATTGCATCTCCAGCATCCTCAGCAGCATCTTCTATATCTTCTCCAATTGCCTCTGCGGCATCTTCTGTTTTTTCCTGCGTAGATTCACGACAAGAACTCACTGAAACTAAAAGAAACAAAGCAAATACACTGTAAATTATTTTTTTCATAAGACTAAACTTTGGTTGATATCTCAACTAAAATAGTCAATTATGCCTAAATCGAAAGTTTTTCATTTAAATACTTCCAGTAGCGTTTGGGAATATGTCTTGTATGAAGTTTTAAATTAATGCGGGATTTAATATTTGTACTTCTAATGTAATTGCGCCATAATTTATCATAAGCTAGTTCTTCCGCTGCAAAAACTTCTTTATTATTAGAAACCTCTGAAAAATCCATTTGCATCACAGACACCGTATGGAGATCATAATAGAAACCATAGTTTCTTTTTAAATCGTAAATAATCCATTGTTGATCAGCGTATCTATTTTTAAAATGATTTGAAATTAATGGCAAAACGTTGAAATCAGGTTCTATTTTTGAAAAATATATATCATCTTGAGTAAGCTGAAATCTAACAAAGGCCTCCATTCTGTGCTTCTCTCTACCTACCATTCTTGCAACCTGCGCAGTTTTTAAAACATCTGTTTGCCCATAATCTTTAGAATTTCCCGTTTTTAATACATATTGAATTGCCTTTAATAAGGTCATCTCGTGGTTTTCTATTCCGCTTAGAAATGAACAATACACGTGTTGCCTAAAAATTGGAAAGGGAGTAAGACTTTTCCATACACGATCAGCTTTTTTATCGTCTGTTATTACCTCTTGACTATCGGAAAAAAAATCCTGCTCAAACAAATGATGAGGAAAAATATTAACCACATTCAACCTTTCCTCATAGCTTACAAATACAGCAGTGAGAAAGCCTTCAAAACTGCCATCATATATTAATTGGGAAGAGGCTATCATTTTTAAAATAATTGTAACTGCTGGTTATACATTTTTTGATACTTACTTTGAGACTGTTGAAGAATCATAGATTTTATTCTTTCGGGAGAAAGATCCTTTCGTTCCCATTCCCTAGAATCATATACCATAAAATATTTGGCTCTATTCATTGCAATACCTATTGCTTTTAAATTTTCCAGATTCAACTTTCTGTACTTTCTCGCATTTAATATTTTATATACAGATTTCATTCCCAACCCTGGAATACGGGCAAGCATGCGCTTATCTGCCTTATTTATATCTACAGGAAAATGCTCCATATTGCGAAGAGCCCAACTTAACTTGGGATCGATATCCACATCAAGATTGGGATACTGATTATTTAATATTTCGCGTACATCAAAGCCATAAAATCTCAACAACCAGTCTGTTTGATACAGTCTGTTTTCACGAAGCATAGGCACTTCTGTTCCTAATGCCGGTAGCCTACGATCTTCAAGAACCGGAACATAGCCAGAATAATAGACCCGCTTCATGCGATAGGTGCTGTAATAATGTACTGCTGAATACATCACATCTTTATCACTCTCCCCTGTCGCACCTACAATCATTTGAGTGCTTTGACCTGCAGGAGCATATTTAGGTGTATTTCTAATAATTTTCTTGTCAGCATTATATTGAAGGATTTCATTTTTAACCTTTTCCATAGGCTTAATAAAATCCTTATGATCTTTTTCTGGAGCTAATAGCTTTAACCCAGAAACCGTCGGGATTTCAATATTTATAGAAAGACGGTCTGCATACAGTCCCGCCTCGCGCATTAATTCATCGCTGGCACCGGGAATGGATTTTAAATGAATATATCCATTAAAATTTTCTTCCTCCCTAAGCTTTTTCGCCACAGAAATAAGCCGTTCCATTGTGTAATCTGGATTATGAAAAATCCCACTGCTTAAAAAAAGACCCTCTATATAATTACGGCGATAAAAATTTATAGTAAGATCTACTACTTCTTGAATTTTAAAAGCTGCTCTTTTAATATCATTGCTCTTTCTGCTTACACAATAGGCACAATCGTAAATACAGTGATTGGTCAGTAAAATTTTTAAAAGAGAAACACAGCGGCCATCCTCTGTATAGCTGTGACAAATACCCATGCCGCTGCTATCACCCAGACCCTTATTTTTATTTTTTCTAGTGCTCCCACTACTTGAGCAGGACACATCATATTTTGCAGCATCTGCTAAAATATTGAGCTTTTCTTTAATTCTTTCAAAATTCATAGCGACTTGGAATTTTTACAAATTTATAGAATATTTCCTATTATACGGATTATTTCCTATGTTTTAAATGGATTTATTCCGAAATTAACTATATTAGCCCTATGGGAATTAATGATGTAACAGGCGATGTACGCCGTTTTAAGCAAATACGGGAAGAACAAAACATGACTCAGGCTGAATTTG
>CAXBEL010000076.1:0-17577 GCA_963974735.1 uncultured Flavobacteriaceae bacterium
TATAGTAACTCTACTGTTGGGATAATATGCCCCTTCATTCTGCAAAAGGTCGAGACTTCCATTTACGGTTCCTGCAAGATTAAGACTATCTATATAAGGAGTGATGTGAGACAACTTTACTTTATTAAAGTTTGCTTTTATGTCTTTATATGTAGAATCCCGAAGTTCTCCTTTTAAACTGATTCTTTCCTGAGCGTGTGAGAGAATGAGCTCTTCAATTTTTACATCTTGAAAATTGTTGTCAAAAACGACTCTATTCTGGGTGTTGTTTTCCTCATTTAAATACCACTGATTTTCCTTAAACTTAATTCCGGATTTTCTAAAACCAACTACCGAATTATTATCCTCATTAATTGTATGGTAAAAACTCAAATCAAATGAATCCTCTTTTTGTGGACCACCTTTAAATTCTGACCGCATAAACAGCGTGTCCTTTAAAGTCACATTAATAAGATTAAAATCTGAAACACCATAAATACCACTGCCTATACTATCTGCCTCTATATAGGTGTTAAAAAGAGGGTTTTTATTATCAACCCTTACATTAATCGATTCGGCTAAAAATCCAAAAGCTTCAATCTTTGGAGATCTAAATGTCAGTTTAAAATCAGAATCATCAGAAACAACACTACCTCTTATAAAAGTATCTGGCTCCAGATGAATCTGTGGTACAAAAACCTCAACAATTTTATTATAGATCTGAAAGTCAAAATCCATAAACTGATCTGTAGTTATGGTTTCTGGCTCATAATTAGCATATAAACTTCCTATCGCATTTCTAAATAATGGTACTACATCACGTACCATAAATTTACCACTTACCTCTCCAGAAATTATATCTGGTGAATTGATTTCTATGGTTCTAATCTCATTCTGAAATGTGGAGCGTATCCTAAAATCATTAAATTCATAAAGATCATTTTCATTTTCAAAACTCGCATCGCTAAAACGTATACTTCCTGCAGCATCATCTATTGTAGTGCCACGCATATCCATAACGACCCTACCCTTTAACACAGCGGTGGAATCATTTAAAAAATTGAGTTTTGCCAGATCAACATAATCTATATCTGCTGTGAAGTCATAATTATTAATTGCAGTAGTCGCATCTATAAGACCATTAAAGGTTAATTGTGCATTGGGATCATCTATCTGAAGCTGGCCATCAAAAAGCGGATTTTGAAGATTCCCAGAAACCGTAATATTTTGATAGGTATAGCCATTATAATTTGCTCTTTCTATTCTTCCGCGAACGCGGGAATTCACCTTCTCCTGTGTAAAACCTTCCCCACTCACATTAAGATTAAAAGTTGTTGAACCCAGCTTATCTACATTAAGCAACCTTCCTATATTAAATTTTGTAGCCTTTATATCCCCTACATAAGTTGCGTTATCAATATCCTGCGTATTTTGAAGCTCTAAGTCCGTTTCCACATAACCCAAAGCAGAATTAATATTTGTTCTGGCATAAACCGAGTTCTGAGTGATAATTGTGTTCCCTTTCATACTTACTACTCCCAGCTTAATAAACTCTTTTGGCAGGCTGCTGCCTAAAACTCCAGGAAGTAATGCAGTTAAGTCAAAATAATTGGTCTGCAATTGGTCTAAATCACCGGTAATCATAAATTGATTATCCTCACCCAAAAGATTATGAAAGCGAAGATCTCCTTTTATCCTACTATTGTTTAAGCCATCCAGATCAAGATCTCTTAAAGTGAAGTTGTTTAATGTACCATTCATTTGAGTTGAAAAACCAAATGTTTTATCATCACCAAATTCACCATAAAAGGCTTTTAGATCTGTAGTGGATATTTGAGCTTTAGCCACATTAAAATCAAAATCCACTCTATTGTTAAAATCGGCAAAGGCATCATCTGCTATATCTAAACGCACGCTCCCTTCAATACTTGATTGTGGCGTTTTTAAAATCATTTCATTCAAGACAATTGCATCTTGATCATACCTAAAATCTGCTTTAAGACCCCGAATATGATATCCCCTTTCCGCATCAAATTGCAAATCGTTTATTTGAGCTTCTACTACGTCACCGACCAAATCAAAATTATCTGCATCGAGTTGTAGATTTCTAAAATCTACAACATCTGGATTATCCAAATTCTCATCCTGAAATCTGAAATTACCATTGGTAACTTTAATATTGCTAGATGAAAGTTTAAAAGGTTCTGAAGCTGTCTGTCCCGTACTGAATTTATGAGAGAAAATATACAGATTATCATTCTCCTCATCTTTATATTTTTTTATAAAAAACCTACCTTGATCCAGTTCTACATCGCCCAGATTCATTGTACCCGCTATTAGTGCTCTTATACTAAGAATACTCGCTTCTAAAGTTTTTGTATAAATAAGGGTATCCTGATGATGATCTTGAATAAAAACATCTTGAATGGCTACGTTACCATTATATTTAAGCCGAATTTTATCGATACTTATAGATGTACCGTACTTATCATTTAATGAAGTGGTAACTTTTTTGGCAATAAATGTCTGAAGAGCCGGAATAGAAAAAACGATTACCAACAAGACAAATAACCCTATTAAAATCAATAGAATACGTCTTATTATTTTCCTGAATTTTTTGATACGTTTTTAAGTTTTAACTTTGCGGCGTCGTGCTGTAAAAGTACATTAACAAACGCTATGCCTTACTCTTCTGCCTTAAAAAAAAACACCTATATTCTAGCAATAGAATCATCTTGTGATGATACAGCAGCGGCTGTACTTCACAACGATAAAACACTGGCTAATGTTGTTGCTGGCCAAGATGTTCACAAAGAGTATGGTGGGGTTGTTCCAGAACTTGCTTCGCGCGCTCATCAACAGAATATTGTTCCTGTTGTACATCAAGCTTTACGCCAAGCAAAAATCGACAAAAATCAATTAAGCGCAATAGCATTCACAAGAGGTCCTGGACTAATGGGATCTTTACTTGTAGGTACTTCTTTTGCTAAATCTCTGGCTATGGGTTTAAATATTCCGCTTATAGATGTAAATCACATGCAAGCCCACATACTTGCCCACTTTATTAAAGAAGACGATTTTAAAATCCCCACATTTCCATTTTTAGCTATGACCATTTCTGGTGGTCATACTCAAATTGTACGCGTTGACAATTACTTTGAGATGACGGTCATAGGTCAAACACTGGATGACGCTGTTGGCGAGGCTTTTGATAAAAGCGCTAAAGTACTTGGACTACCTTATCCTGGTGGCCCATTAATAGATAAATATGCACAGTTGGGCAATCCTAAAGCTTATCCCTTTACAAAACCAAAGGTTGACGGATTGGACTTTAGCTTTAGCGGTCTAAAAACAGCTGTTCTCTACTTCTATCAGAGAGAAATAAAAAAAGATCCTGAATTTGTCAACAAGAATCTAAATGACATTTGTGCCTCCATTCAATACACAATTATTCAAATTATTCTGGACAAGCTCAAAAAGGCAGTAAAACAGACAGGTATAACACAAATTGCCATTGGTGGTGGTGTTTCTGCAAATAGCGGAATACGTAAAGCTTTAAAAGATGCCGAAAAGAAATGGGGATGGACCACATATCTACCTAAATTTGAATACACTACAGACAACGCGGCAATGATAGGTATTGTAGGATATCTAAAATATATTCAACCTGATTTTGATCGCTCCAGATACATTGAAAATAACCTAACTGCTCAGGCCCGACTTAAAATTTAATATGCAACTTTTTTACAATCCAGATATTAAACCGAATGATGAAGAAGTCATTTTCCCGAAAGACGAAAGCAAGCACATCGTTAAGGTTCTGCGTAAAACAGCAGGTGATATTCTGGATTTAACTAACGGTAGCGGTTATTTTTTTAAAGCCGAAATAACTCATTCCTCTCCCAGCAGGTGTTCTGCAAAAATCCTAAACAGTAACTTTCAAGAAACCTTGCCTTATAATTTACATATGGCAGTTGCACCTACAAAACTCAATGATCGCTTCGAGTGGTTTTTAGAAAAAGCAACCGAAATAGGAATCACAGAAATCACACCAATAATCTGCGATCACAGCGAAAGAAAAGTTATTAAAAAGGAGCGTTATGACCGAATTATTCAAAGTGCGATGAAGCAATCTCTTAAAGCCTACCTGCCGCAACTTAATGAAGCTATATCATTTGAAAATTTCATTGAAAAATCCAAAAGCTTTTCTTCTCAAAAATACATTGCACATTGTGAGGAAACTCAAAGATTTTCTTTAAAAAACGCCCTGCATTCAAGTAAAGACATCTGTATCTTAATAGGTCCGGAAGGGGACTTTTCTACAACAGAAATTAATAGCGCCCTTACCAACAACTTTAAACCTGTGATTTTAGGAGAAAGTAGATTGCGTACAGAAACAGCTGCTATAGTTGCTTGTCATACGACGGCACTTCACTTTGAATAAGTGTTAATACTTTCCAAAATATTACCTTACAGGGAACATATATATTAACTTGTCGATAAATCGCCTAATAATTAGACGATTTTTACTACTTAGTAAGGTCCCTCATGTCTACTGTAGAAGCCTCCAAAATCAAGGATAATCTTATCCAAATTATATCTTCGAGCGAAAAAATATTTGATTTTACGCAAGAGGCAAATGCAGGGTTATGTCTAATTCCAGAAAAAAATCCTTCGGCTTTTTGGATTAATATAGTACTTCAAGAAAACCTTAATCTTTCAGACAGTTCTAAAAATCCTTTTGAAACTCTAATCGATCCAGAAGATTTTCAGATAGAAAATATTGCTACTTATGCAGAGCATTTTGCCAGCTGGGATAAAAAATTGGATTTTCTCTTAGCAGATTGCGATCCGGTTTTTTTCTGCATTAACATTAAAAAGGTATTTAATCCTACTAACAAGGAAAACTTTTATTTAATAGGCTTCAAAAACGATTCTAATAAAAATCAAACCTTAGCAAACAGAAAAAAAGAATATCAAATTCGTGAATTAAAATCTTCAGAAAGAAGATTTAAATCCCTTGTAAAACACGCCAGCGATGCAATACTTATCGTAAACGCTAAAGGCAAACCTATATTTGTTTCACATGCTCTAGAAAATATTCTAGGTTACACCTCAAAAGAAGCTAAGGATATATATATACTTGACGTTTGCCATCCAGATTTTGTAGAAGAAATAAAGCAATGTTTTAAAGACTGCTTAAACAATCCTGGGAAGCCCATCATAAAACATGCCTCAAAGTGGAAACACAAAAATGGTTCTTGGAGATGGCTGGAAGGTATATTTACAAATATGCTTCACGATCCTGCAATTAATGGTATAGTAGATAATTTTAGGGATATAACAAAGCTTATGAATGCGAGAAATGTTCTCGTAATGAAGTCTAAACTGCAGCGGCTTCTTATGAATATCTCTACGCGATATATAAATATTCCTTTAGAGAAAGTTGAAGAGACAATAAATGAGTCCTTAATGGATCTGGGCAGATTTGTCGAGGCGGATCGTGCTTATATATTTGATTATGATTTTAACAACAATACCTGCACAAATACTTTTGAGTGGTGCGAAGAAAATATCAGCCCAGAAATACATAGAAATCACAAACTTCCCATTGAAATTTTTGATAGCATTTGGCTTAAAAATCACAAATCTGGTTTACCTAATATAGTTCCCAAAGTAGAAGAATTGGACAATGAAGAATTTAGAACACTTTTACTTAAACAGGATATTAAAAGTCTAATAACACTTCCATTAATGAAGAATGGGGAATGTATAGGTTTTGTAGGTTTTGATTCAGTTAAACGTGTGCATTTTTATAATTCTACTGAGATCACATTTCTTAATGTATTTGCTGAAATGCTCGTCAATTTTAGAATGCGTATGGATAACACCCAGCGACTTCAAGAATTAGTTATTAAAGTTGAAGAACAGAATAAAAGATTAATGGATTTTTCATTCATTACTTCACATAATATAAGGTCCTCGGTTTCTAACCTTATTGGTCTTACAGATCTTATAGAAATAGAAGGTAAAAATTCTGAATATACAGACATGCTTCGGTCGAGCGCACATAAATTGGATTCAACTATTAAAAACATAAGTCAACTCCTTAATTTTGAAAGTGCTCTTGTTCAAAATAAGATAGAAGATTGTAAACTTATTAAGTTGACAGAGCGGGTTCTAGATAAAAAATCAGAACTTATAAATAACAAAAATGCAGAAATTCAAGTTAAAATCCCTAAGGATTATAAAATAAAAATCGCTTCAGAATATCTGGAAAATATACTGCTCAACCTCCTCGACAATGCTCTTAAATATGGTGTGGATGAAAACAATAAATGTATAAAAATAGAGGCAAAACCTACCTCAACCCATTTTGAAATAAAAATAATCGATTTTGGAAATGGAATTAATCTAAAGCAGCATGGGAAGAAGCTGTTTAAATTGGGAACGCGTCTAAGCAATAATAGTGATGGGCAAGGTATAGGCTTATTTATGTGCAAAACACAAGTAAGAGCTTTAAAAGGTGAGATTGCAGTGAAAAGCAAGATTGGAGAAGGAACAACTTTTATAATAAAATTGAATAACTATCGGTAAAAATATACTTGTAATAGACGACGACAATGTTTTTTTGGTCATCATTCAGCGACTGATAAAACAACTTTGTCCTGCCGTAAATCTTTCTACCTGCAAAAACGGTTTAGAAGCATTGCTCTATTTAAATAAAGCAAGTCCTGATCTCATTTTGTTAGACTTAAATATGCCCATAATGGATGGTTGGGAATTTATGAAAAATCTACCTCAGAAAGATTCTAAAAATTTGAAGATTTTTATCGTTTCCTCCTCAGTAGATCCCAGAGATCATATTTTATGCGAAGATAATCCACACATTCTGGGGTTCATTGAAAAACCAATTACATCTCAAAAATTGAACGAAGTAATTAGTGGAATAAAGGCTTAAAATTTTAAAATTTTAAAAGGCTTGAGGCTGTACCATAATCCCTACCAACAATTCCTTTAATAGGTCACCTTGAGAGAGTTGATAGGCCCCAACCCCTTTACTTTTGACATCTGCCTGGCGTATTAAACCAATAATATGACTAACGCGCTTCATAGGATAATTTTGTGCAGCAGTAATATATTCCCCCACAAAATAAGGACTAACCCCTAACGCTTTTGCAACGCTGTTTTTATCTTTACTGGGAAGACCATGGTAAGTCAAGACATTTTGAAAAAAACCGAATAATAAAGCTATGGTAACAACCATAGGATTATCCTTAGGATTCTGAGCAAAATAATTGATGATTTGATGTGCCTTTAAAACATCTCTTTCTCCAATTGCTTTGCGCAATTCAAAATTATTAAAGTCTTTACTTATACCTATATTTTCTTCAATGGAAAGTGGTGTTATAGCGCTACCTTCCGGTAAAATGAGCATCAGTTTTTTAAGTTCATTATATATTTTACTTAAATCTGTGCCTAAAAATTCCACTAGCATATGAGCAGCCTTAGGCTCAACCCTATAACCTTTACCACTCATTACGCGCCTTATCCAATCGCCTACCTGATTTTCATAGAGTCGTTTACTTTCAAAAATAACCCCATTTTTAGCTAAAAGTTTATAAACTTTTTTCCTCTTATCCAGCTTTTTATATTTATAACAAATAACTAAAACAGTAGTAGGTTGTGGGTTTGCGGCATAAGATTCTAATTTTTCTATCTCTCGTGAAAGTGATTGAGCCTCTTTTACAATCACAACTTGCCGTTCTGCCATCATTGGATAGCGCTTCGCTTGAGAGACAATATCATCTATACTCACATCTCTTCCATAAAGCACAACCTGATTAAAACCTTTTTCTTCTTCGGTTAGTACCGTCTTCTCAATATAATCTGAAATCTGATCTATGTAATAAGCCTCTTCGCCCATCAAAAAATAAATAGGTTTTGGGTTTCCTTTCTGAATGTCTGAGACTATACGTTTTACTTCTTCCACAAAATTTGGGGATTATTGCTTTTGGTGCGTAGCACAATGAATTTGGGAATATTTCTACGGGTTGATTACCTTTGACTCAATGCAAGAATTAAACTTTCCCAATTATACCTTTCGGCTCAAAAATAACGAAAATAAACCGTTCATTTTTGATCGTATACGCAAAAAATTTGTGCGTTTAAACCCAGAGGAATGGGTGCGCCAGCATACTGTAAATTTTCTTCATGAAGAGCTGCGATATCCTTTATCACTTATAAATGTCGAAAAAGAAATTCTTCTCAACGGGACTAAAAAAAGATATGACATTGTCGTCTTTCAGAAGAATGGAACCATACATCTTATTGTAGAGTGTAAAGCGCCAGAAATCAAAATTCAACAAGCAGCTTTTGATCAGATCGCCAGATATAACTTGGCTCTCAATGGCTCTTTTCTTATGGTGACAAATGGACTAAATCATTTTTATTGCATGATGGACTATACAGCAGAAAAATATATCTTTTTAAAAGAAATTCCGGCGTACTGCCCTTAATTTGCACCCCGTGAAAACAGCCATAGTAATACTCAACTGGAATGGGAAGGATTTACTTCAGCAATTTCTTCCTAAAATAATAGCTCATAGTGAAAATGATGCTACGATATATGTAGCAGACAATGCCTCTACAGATGACTCGGTAACTTTTGTGCAATCTCATTTTCCCTCGGTTCATATTATTCAAAACAAGGTAAATGGCGGTTATGCCAAAGGTTACAATGACGCACTTCTTAAAATAAAAGAAGACTTTATTGTTTTAATGAATAGTGATATAGAAACTACACCAGAGTGGTTAAAACCTATAATTTCATGTTTTGAAAATGACCCCAATCTAGGAGCGGCACAGCCTAAAATATTGGATTATAAAAACAAATCCTATTTTGAATATGCAGGTGCTGGGGGCGGCTTTATAGATAAGATGGGTTATCCCTATTGTAGAGGCAGAATCTTTCAAGAAATTGAGCAGGATAAGGGCCAATATGATGATATTGCTTCCATATTTTGGGCAAGTGGCGCTTGTCTTGTAGTAAGAAAAGATATTTTCTGGAAAGCTGGTGCGCTTGATGAACTCTTCTTTGCACATCAGGAAGAAATAGATCTATGCTGGCGCATTCATAATCTTGGCTATTCTATAAAACATATTGGTACTTCTGCCGTTTACCACGTGGGCGGTGCGACTTTAAGCACTATGAATCCGCAGAAGACTTTTTACAATTTTAGAAATACATTATATGCATTGGTTAAAAATGTAAAAGGCAGTAAAGTGTGGTTAATAATTTTTGCTAGACTTGTTCTGGATGCTGTCGCCGGGGTAAAGTTTTTAGCTGAAGGCAAGCCCAAACATTTTGCAGCGATCTTAAGAGCACATTTTAGTTTTTATTGTACCTTACAAAAAGTGCTTAAAAAACGTGAGGCTACAAAACCATCAATAAATTATTACAGCTCATATTCTATTGTCTGGCAGCACTTTATAATGAAGAGAAATAGATATAATGAGCTACCTTAAAATATTGTTAACTAATTAGCGTTAAATTTGTTTTTTAATACTTTTAACCCGCTAATATTACATTTGAAACAACTTAAATTATGAGAAAATTAATAATGATTTCAGCATCTGCGCTGATCTTACTTTCATCCTGTGTATCAAAAAAACAGTACGCAGCTTTGGAGGCTAAACAACAAGAAACTCAAGACATGTTGAATTCTGCTACGGTAAAGCTAAACTCTTGCCTTACAGAAAAGTCTACAGCCACAGCAATGGTAGACAATTTACGTGAACAAATTTCGGACCTGAGAAATACAAACAAAGGTCTAATAGATACTCAAGGTAATTTAACAACATTATCTACCAAAGGTGCAGAAAATCTGGAAAGATCTCTTGAAGCAATCAAAGAGAAAGATTTACAGATAAAAACTTTCCGTGATGCATTAAATAAGAAAGATTCTGTAACCCTTGCTTTAGTAACGAGTCTTAAAGGAGCCCTCGGAAATATTAATGATGAGGATATTGAGATAAATGTTGAAAAAGGCGTTGTTTACGTTTCAATCTCTGACAAACTTTTATTTAACAGTGGACGTTGGGATGTAACCAATCGTGCTAAAGAAGTTCTAGGTAAAGTTGCGACTGTTGTGAAAAACAAACCAGAAATCGAATTTATGGTTGAAGGTCATACAGACAGCAAATCCATAAGTACTAATATGATTGAAGATAACTGGGACTTAAGTGTAAAACGTGCAACTTCTGTTGTTAGAATTCTTCAAGATGATTTTGGTGTACCACCAGAGCGTATGGTTGCCGCAGGTAGAAGTTTCTATGTGCCTGTTGCCAGCAATGATACTGCAGAAGGTCGTGCCCGTAACCGTAGAACATGTATTGTAGTTCTTCCTAAGCTTGATCAATTCTATCAAATGATAGAAGACGGTATGAATGAAGCAAAAGCAAGTGGAAACTAATCCTTTCCCTAAAATAATATCTAAAAGAAAACCGGTCAATCGACCGGTTTTTTTATTTCAAATAGGTGGATAACGAACTTTAAGAAGCAAGAAAATCCAACAGAATTTTATTTACTTTCTCCGTATGTGTAAAGACTAGACCGTGAGGAGCGTTTTTTATGATTTCCAACTTGCTATCTTTAACTATACCTGCGGCTTGCTCTGCAGTAGGTTCTTTAGGCACTACCTCATCGGCATCACCGTGTACTATTAAAGTAGGTATATCAAATTTCTTCAAATCTCCCCTAAAATCTGTTTTACCAAAAGAATCTATGCAATCTATAGTAGCTTTAGGAGAGGCGTGAGCTGCTATGGTCCAGTTATATTGAAGCTGTGCTTCGCTGATTTTATCTTTATTATCATCATAATTGACAAAATTATTACCAAACTCTTTTAAAAATCCCAATCTATCCTTACGAACATTTCTTTTAAATTCTTCAAATGTTTCATTGGGTAAACCATCTCGATTATCATCGGTTTTTAACATATAACCAGCTACTGAAGAAAGTAGAACAGCTTTAGATAAGTTAGATGTCCCATAATGGCCAATATATCTGCAAACTTCTCCACCACCCATGGAAAAACCTACTAGGATAGCATCGCTTAATTGTAAACCTTGTATAAGTTCGTTTAAATCCTTTGCTAAAGTATCATAATCATAACCGGTCCACGGTTTATCAGATTTCCCAAACCCGCGACGGTCATAGGCAATCACTTTATATCCAGCAGTAACTAGACACTCTATTTGAAACTCCCACATTTGATGACTTAAGGGCCATCCATGAATAAGAATTACCGGCTTTCCGTGGCCATATTCTTCATAATATAATTTGATTGGTTCCTCATTTTCTGCAGAGGAGGTAATAAAATAACCCATAATTTAATTTTTATTTTAAATTACGAATTAGATCGAGTAAGAAAACATGTAAGAATCAGTTTAGCAGAAGTTTAACCAAAACTGATAATGGTGTAAAATAGCTTTAAATAGTTAGTGACCCTTTTCCTTCCCGAATAAGAACAGGCTCACCGGAAGTAAGATCAATAACTGTAGATGGTACGTTATCGCCATAGCCACCATCTATCACTGCATCTACCAGATTGTCCCATTTTTCAAGGATTAATTCGGGATCTGTGGTATATTCAATAAGTTCGTCCTCATCATAAATGGAAGTAGATATTATGGGGTTGCCCAATTCCCTCACAATTGCTCGGGCTATGTTATTATCTGGTACTCGAATACCGACGGTTTTTTTCTTTTTAAAAACGGTTGGTAAATTATTATTTCCTGGCAAAATGAATGTATAAGGACCAGGCAAGGCTCTTTTTAAAACTTTAAAAGTTGGAGTATCAATTTGCTTTACATAATCAGATATATTACTTAAATCTTCACAGATAAATGAAAAATTTGCTTTATCCAGTTTCACACCTTTAAGCTGTGCTACTCGCTCCAATGCCCTATTATTGGTGATATCGCAACCCAGACCATATACCGTATCTGTAGGGTAGATAATAATCCCACCATCACGCAAAATATCAACTACCCTTTTAATCTCTTTAGGACTTGGGTTTTCGTTATATATTTTTATAAAATCTGCCATTCGCTAATCTGTTTTATTTACTTCGCTTTCTAATTTTAAAACGTGATCGCCATCATCCTGCTCAATGTAGAGTGCTTTATCTTCTTTAGTACCATTACGGGTAATTTCACTCCCTTTAATGGTTTTAGTGATTTTCTTAGTATAGGTGGCGGAAACTTTTCCGCTTGCAACGCCATTCCCCCACTTCCATTTAACTTTACTTCCTACACGAATCATAGCTAAAATCTTTTCTTAAAATTAAAAGCTATACTATTTAAAGTCCAAGGATATAACAGAAGATTAACGATTATCAAAATATAAACCGAATTATTTCCCTTAAAGCTCTTGCAAAATGATGAGACTTTATTTTTTAAAAATTGGAATATGCTATTGCTTATTTTGATAAATCCGTAGGCTAAAATGTGAATTAGTTTTACTCCCAATCCTCATATTCTTCAAGAAGCTCTGCAATTTTTAATTCCCAAAACTCCTCTGCATCATGAATTCTGGAATTCATTGTTTCTTGATCAAAGGCGTGTTGCATTTCCTGACGTTTCCCCTCTACCTCATTATACATTTTTTTAATCTCACTTCGGGAATCCTTAGTAAAATCAAATTCTTCAATACGTTTGCGCAAAATTCTGGCGTGCAGTTCTGTAATATCAAAATGTGTACGTTCATGCGCAAGCACAGAGGGAAAAGCCATTTTGGGTTTATACCAAGATAAAGTGGGATAGAAATAAGCTTTTACTTCAGATTCACTTTTTATAAAAAATCCATTTTCATCTAACATATAACTTTTACTTATGCCGGTATTTATAGTCGCAGCATAAGAACTTAACTTGTCAGGTTTTCCTTTAAAATCTTCCCAAGTGATTTTTCTATCCTCTTTCCATTCATACCGCTCGTAATTTTTTGTCGGTATAGAGGCAAAAAGCAATATGAACAATAATAAACGAATCATCAGGTCTTCTGCTTCTTCTTACGTGCTGCAGGAAATAGCACATTATTTAAAATTAGACGATAACCAGGGCTATTGGGATGTAATTCCAATTCGGTTTTCGGATCCCCTACCCTGTGCTGATAATCTTCTGGATCGTGACCTCCATAAAAAGTAAAGAAGCCTTTTCCTTTGATGCCGTGAATATAGCGTGCTTCACCATTTGTTTTATTCTCTCCCAATACCAGCACTGTAGCTTTTAAACTATTGGAATCATAAGAAGTTGTCTGTCCCATAAATCCTTTGACCAAAGCTGTATGGTTTTGGCAAAGCATAGTAGGAATTGGGTCCCACTTAGCAGAAAAATCCTTTAGACTAAAATAATCTGTAGTCATAGGAATACGTCTTTTTGCAGTCATATCTATACTGGAAAATTCATACCTGTTAGGATCCCTTTCCAACTTAAAATCTGTAAAAGCAAATGTTCTCTGAAAGTCAATCTTAGATTGATAATCTGCATCTGAAGCATCTCCATCAAACATAGGCTCGCAAATATCAACACCTTCTGCCGCCAATGCAATATCAAAACTATCTGTAGCACTGCACATAGCAAACATAAAGCCACCTCCAATTACATAGTCCCTGATTTTTAAGGAAACGGCCAACTTTTCTTGGGATACTTTATCATAACCCAATTCTGATGCAAGTCTTTCTGCATTCTTTTTTTCTTCAATATACCAGGGCGCCGCTCTGTAACTCCCGTAGAATTTACCATATTGACCCGTAAAATCCTCGTGATGTAAATGTAACCAGTCATATAAAAGCAACTCATCGCCCAGCACCTGCTTATCATAGATCGTTTCGTAGGGAATCTCGGCATACGTAAGTACCATGGTCACCGCATCATCCCAAGGCACTGAACTATCAGGTGTATAAACGGCAATTTTAGGTGCTTTTTCTAAAACTACAGCCTCCATATTTTGAGATGGACTGCTTATCTCCTGAAGAATTGATTCGGTTTTAGCATCACTAAGCAACTCAAAAGAAACGCCTCTAATTTGGCATTCCCTTCGTATATCTTCTGTATCTGGCAATAAAAATGAACCCCCTCTGTAATTCAACAACCACTTTACTTTTTGTTGATTTGCTAAGGTCCAGTAGGTAATCCCGTATGCCTTTAAATGCTCTTTTTGACCTTCAGCATCCATAGGTATAAGAATGTAGGATGCAAAGGACTGCAGTGAAAATAAAAACGCAACCAGTGCCATTCCCAATTTAAATCGGGATACACAACGGGTTGCGGTTTTGTTCTTTTTAAAAGTGTAGATTCTCATATACATGTTGTGAAAATACAACGAATCAAACACTATGCCTAGTATGTGCTCCTAAAAAGGAACTCCGTCATCATCATCTTCCTTGTTAAAACCTCCATCATTCATTGAGCTTCCAAAAGCTTGATCTGGACTTGGAAAATGATCTGGTTTAAATGTATCATCATTTGCTGCCTCATTCATTCTGGATTCGAATTGATAAGGTGTATTAAAATCATCTAAATTGTCAAATTTACCTAAATGACCAATAAATTTAAGGCGTATATTTTCTAAGCCACCATTACGGTGTTTTGCAATAATAAATTCTGCTTGGCCATCTGTAGGGCTGCGTTCTTCATCATCCCATTCATCAATTTTATAATATTCTGGGCGATATATAAAAGATACAATATCTGCATCCTGCTCTATTGCTCCTGATTCCCTAAGGTCAGATAGCAGTGGTCTTTTACTTCCTCCTCGGGTTTCAACAGCTCTAGAAAGCTGAGATAAGGCAATAACAGGCACATTAAGTTCTTTTGCTAAAGCTTTAAGGTTACGGGAAATCATAGATATTTCCTGTTCCCTATTTCCATTTTTCTGGCTTCCACCGGCTGTCATCAATTGCAGGTAATCAATAACAATCATTTTAATACCATGCTGTGAAGCTAATCGGCGTGCCTTTGCACGTAAATCGAATATGGAGAGTGAAGGGGTATCATCAATAAAAAGCGGAGCTTTTTCCAGACTTTTCACTTTTACATTTAATTGCTCCCACTCGTGCTTCTCTAATTTTCCCGTTCTAAGCTTTTCTGAAGAAAGTCCGGTCTCTGAAGAAATAAGACGGGTTATCAACTGTACAGATGCCATCTCCAGGGAAAAGAAAGCTACAGGAATCCCTTGTCCTACAGCAATATTTCTAGCCATAGAAAGCGTAAGAGCCGTTTTACCCATACCTGGTCGTGCAGCGACTATAATTAAATCACTAGGCTGCCATCCAGAGGTAAGTTTATCTAATCTATCAAAACCAGATGGAATACCCGAAAGACCTTCTTTATTGGAAATTTCTTCAATCTTTTTCTTCGCTTGAATAACTAAACTTTGAGCCGTCTCACTACTCCTCTTTATATTACCTTGAGTAACTTCATAGAGCTTACTTTCTGCGTTATCGAGCAAGTCAAAAACATCAGTGGTTTCGTCGTATGCCTCCTCAATAATTTCGTTTGAAATTTTGATCAAACTACGCTGAATATATTTCTGTAAAATTATGCGGGCGTGATACTCAATGTGTGCGGAAGAGGATACTTTTTGAGTCAATTGAATCAAATAATAATCGCCTCCTGCCTGTTCTAGTTTTGACATTTGCCTTAACTGCTCAGAAACAGTTAATAAGTCAATGGGCTCACCGTTTTCAAACAAAGTTCGCACGGCATCATAAATATGTTGATGGGCCTCCTTATAGAAAACTTCTGGGGTTAAAATGTCAATTATCTCATCGACACCTTTCTTGTCGATCATCATTGCTCCAATGACAACCTGCTCTAAATCAATAGCTTGCGGAGGTATTTTTCCTTTTTCTAACGAAATTACCGGATTGTTTCCAGTTCTATAAGCGGGTTTCGGCTGCACATTTTCCATTATAACGAAAGTAAAGAAATTGTTAAGGCCAGCTTAATTTTAGGCCTGTGGTTTATCCACCACAAGTTAACAATTGCATTGTGAATAACTAAGAAATATTGTTGATAAGCATAAAAAAATCCGAGGTACAATACCTCGGAAATTCGCTACAAGTGATGTTTAATATGCTTATCCTTTAAAGACTCCCATTTCAGAATATTTATTCATTCTTTTATCAACCAATTCCTGTGGTGATAAGTTTTTAAATTCATCAAAAGCAGATAAAATCTCCTTTTTTACAATTTGAAAAGTCTTGTCTCGATCACTATGTGCACCCCCAAGAGGTTCTTTCACAATTTGATCTATAAGCTTCTGTTTTTTCATATCATTTGCGGTGAGTTTAAGAGCTTCTGCCGCTTGCTCCTTGAACTCCCAGCTACGCCAAAGAATAGACGAGCACGATTCTGGAGATATAACAGAATACCATGTATTTTCTAACATTAACACCTTATCTCCTACTCCTATACCTAAAGCTCCTCCACTAGCCCCTTCTCCAATTATCACAACAATGATAGGGACTTTAAGTCTTGTCATCTCTAGAATATTACGGGCAATTGCCTCGCCTTGTCCGCGCTCCTCTGCTTCAAGACCAGGATAGGCGCCTGGAGTGTCAATAAGAGTTACTACAGGTACTCCAAATTTCTCAGCGCTTTTCATAAGACGTAAGGCCTTACGGTAGCCCTCAGGATTTGCCATCCCAAAATTTCTGTATTGACGCGTTTTAGTATTGTATCCTTTTTGCTGACCAATGAACATAAAACTTTGATCATCAATTTTTCCCAGACCGCCAATCATGGCCCGATCATCCTTCACATTTCTATCGCCGTGAAGCTCTAAAAATGTATCGCCACAAATAGCTTTTATATAGTCTAAAGTATAAGGTCTACTGGGATGTCTAGAAAGTTGGACACGCTGCCAGGCTGTAAGATTTTTATAAATATCCTTCTTAGTCTCAGCAAGTTTTTTTTCTATTTGTTTGCAGGTATTGGTAACATCAACATCACTCTCTTTACCAATAACAGTGCATTTTTCAAGTTGTTCTTCCAGCTCTTTAATAGGCTGTTCAAAATCTAAATATTCCATAAAAGGGGAACTTTATTGTGAGAGGACAAATATACAGGTTTTAAAACAGTCATCGCAAAGCCTTTTTCCTTTTTAATTTCCTCGAATTTTTTAAAATTCCATTTAAAATTACAGTGATTAAAATTAAAAGGGCACCATAGTAAAAACCACTATTCATATCCTCTGAATCCCCTAAAATAATAAAGGCCAATACAATACCATATACAGGCTCCATATTTATAGTAAGCATTATTGTATAGGGACTTAAATGTTTCATCACTTTAACCGAAGCAATAAAAGCATAGGCTGTGCAGATTGTGGCCAATATTGTTATAAAAACCCAATCCATCTTCGGGAGTTTAAAGAAATCTACATTAAACTTATTGCTCACTAAAAGATAAATAGTGATAAATCCCGCGCCGCTTAAAAGTTCATAAAATGATATCATCGTAGGATTATAAACTTGAGCATATTTGCCATTTATTAAGGTAAAAACAGCAGACAAAAATGCTGAAAAAAGG
>CAXBEL010000077.1:0-17574 GCA_963974735.1 uncultured Flavobacteriaceae bacterium
TACAGATTTCTATTTTGGTGTTTCATGGACCGGAACTTACACAGATGCTGATGGCGATGCTCACGACTATTGTGATTATGATTTAGATCTTGAACTCTATGACACAGCGTTTAATACTTTAGGAACAAGCTATTCAAGTTGTCCAGAAGAAATTAGATTTCCTGCAGGTGCTTTACCTGATGGCGATTACTATTTAGTACCTAGTTTCTACACAAATGCTGGTCCAGTTCCTCCTGCAGAGGGTCAAACAGCCATACCTGCAATGATCACTTTTTCTAAACCCGGAGTATTTGTTGAAACTATTGATTTAAGCAATATTTGGGATACAACAGAAGGTGGTGTAGCTGAAGGAAATTCGGACGGTTACTTAGTTCGTTATTTACTAACAATATCAGGAACTACCTATACTGTTACAAATGTTGAAACAGGAGCTGTAATTGCACAAGGTTAAAAAATAGAAGGAGCTATTCCTTTGATATTTAAACCACCTCTAACGAGGTGGTTTTTTTATTTCCACCAATAGACAGAGTTCAAAACTAATACTAACTTTACCAAATGAATAAAAACACAAACATCTACGGTACTCGTGCCATTATAGAAGCTATTAAGGCAGGTAAATCTATCGGTAAAATATATTTACAAAAGGGATTAAACAACCCTTTAACAAAGCAGCTTGAAGGTCTGGCTCAAAGTGAAGGAATTTCCATTTCTTACGTTCCTGAAGAAAAGCTTCATAAATTATCTTCTCAAAATCATCAGGGAGCTGTTGCAAGCATTTCTCCTATCTCTTATGCCCCTTTTGAACAAGTTGCGGAAACAATTTTGGCTAACGAAAAACCAGCACTCTTTTTACTTCTTGATCAATTATCTGATGTTCGCAATTTTGGTGCAATAATACGTACGGCTGAATGTACAGGTGTAGATGCGATAATTGTCCCAAAATCTGGAGGTGCACCAATAACCGAAGACACAGTTAAAACTTCAGCAGGAGCAATCTTTAACATACCAATTTGTAAAGTTGATCATATCAAAGATGCTATTTTCTATCTTCAAGGCTCTGGTGTACAAATAGTCGCAGCTACAGAAAAGACAGACAATTTACTCTATGATATAGATTTTACACCATCTACAGCAGTTGTTATGGGAAGTGAAGGTAAAGGTGTTACTTCAGGTGTTTTAAAATTAGTTGATAATAAAGCTAAATTACCTATGAAAGGTAAAATAAGTTCGCTTAATGTGTCTGTTGCCTGTGGTGCATTTTTATATGAAATAGTGCGACAAAGAAATTAGATGGATTTCGGCCTTTCAATTGATTCTTCATCTGCACTTTCGTCAGACCCAATCTCATCCTCTGGAAGAATTTCGATAAAATTTCCGTTTTCATCAAAATGCTTTAAAAAGGGGTCATCCTCCTCATTATAGTCAACTTTTTCCCATTCATACTTTTTGGGCCTGGCTATATTTTGCCTTATAAAAAGTGCTAATAAGGTTCCACTCAGAAATCCAGATAAATGCCCCTCCCAGCTCATTCCCGGATCTAAAGGCACAGTTCCCCAAATTAAGCTACCATACAGAAATACAACAATTAATGAGAACGCCGTAAGTCTATAATATTTTGACCAAATACCTTTAAAAAATAAAAATGACGCTAGACCATAAACCATCCCACTTGCCCCTATATGATACGCTTCCCTTCCTATTGCCCAAGTACCAATTCCGCTAAATAATGCAATCATTAAAATGACTTTCCAAGCAACAGGACGGTAGAAATAAAACAATCCTGTCATCAAAGCCATAAGAGGAATACTATTATTATATAAATGTTCTAGACTGGAATGAATAAAGGGAGAAAACACGATGCCCTGAATACCCGATAGTGTTCGGGGAAGAATCCCATTTGAAGTGAAATTAAAATTGAATCGCAGTTCAAACCAAAAAACCAGCCACATAACTATCACAAAAGCCAAAGGATAAGCTATTACACCAGGATTAAACCTAAACTCATTAAATTCCCCTTTCTTTTTCATACTTCAAGATAATCAACATTTTGACCAAAAAAGAAATTAGGAAACTTTGTCAGCGTATCATTAAAAATTGGATAATTTTGAAAAATGAATGCACCATTAGCAGAACGTTTACGCCCTAGAAAATTGGATGATTATTTAAGTCAAAATCATCTTGTAGGAAAAGAAGGCTCCCTCACAACATCTATTAAAGCCGGTATAATTCCATCTATAATACTTTGGGGACCTCCAGGAGTAGGGAAAACCACTTTAGCAACCATAATTTCTGAAGAATCACAACGGCCTTTTTACACATTAAGTGCAATCAACAGCGGTGTAAAAGATGTCAGAGAGGTAATTGAGAAAGCAAAAAACTCTGGCGGACTTTTTACTCAAAAGAATCCTATTCTTTTTATAGATGAAATTCATCGATTTAGTAAATCCCAACAAGATTCACTTCTTGCAGCAGTAGAAAAAGGTTGGGTTACGCTAATAGGAGCAACAACTGAAAATCCAAGTTTTGAAGTAATCCCAGCACTTTTATCTAGGTGTCAGGTATATGTACTAAAACCATTTTCCGCAGATGATTTAAGGGCCTTATAAAACCGAGCCATAACCGAAGATTCTATAATATCAAAGATAGATATCGAGCTTAAAGAAACCGAAGCCTTATTAAGGCTTAGTGGTGGAGATGCACGTAAACTATTGAATATTTTTGAGCTTATTGTGACCACAGAAACTTCTAAAAAAGTGGTGATCACAAATGAAATGGTTCTTAAAAAAGTACAGTCTAATACAGTTCTGTATGACAAAACAGGAGAACAGCATTACGACATTATTTCTGCTTTTATAAAGTCTATTCGCGGCAGTGATCCCAACGCTGCTGTTTACTGGTTGGCAAGGATGATTGAGGGAGGCGAAGATCTTAAATTCATAGCACGCCGACTTATAATTCTGGCTTCTGAAGATATAGGCAATGCCAATCCCACAGCTCTTGTAATTGCAAATAACAGTTTTGCTGCGGTTAACACTATAGGGTATCCCGAAGCTCGAATCATATTGAGCCAATGTGTTACTTATCTGGCAACTTCACCAAAGAGCAATGCTTCTTATATGGCTATAAATAAGGCCCAACAGCTCGTGAAAGCAACAGGGGATTTACCAGTTCCACTTCACCTACGAAATGCTCCAACCAAACTGATGAAAGATCTAGGTTACGGTACAGAATATGAATATGCACACGATGGTTCTGGCAATTTTGTAGATCAGGAATATTTACCTGATGATGTAGTCAACAACAAATTTTATGAACCTGGCAACAATGCTCGTGAAGAAGGCATCCGCAAGTTTCTAAACGCCCGCTGGAAAGGAAAATACAATTATTAATTGCTTTTTGTGAAAAGCATTTTCACCAATCCCTGAACTCCTTTAATTTCACGTTCTATAACAAATTGTTCTCCGTCAAAATAACCTATTCCCGTAAATTGGGAGGTATTTATTAAATAGGAGCCTGCCGATGTTTTTCTAGCAGATCCTATCTTTTGACCGCCTTCATAAATATCAACTCCAGAACCTGATTCTTTAACACTATATGAACCATCAGTGCTCGTGTAGGTGCCCTTAAGAGCTTCCGGTTGGTTTACGGTTGGCTTTGCTGTTCTCACTTTATTAACTCCTGAGGAAGCTTTATTTTCTTTTTCTACAATTTCTGTAGGTGTTTGCACCTCTTGATACGTATCTACTACAATAGTTTCACTAGCCGGAACAGGAGGAGTGTCTTTAACTTCTTTTTCTTCTGCTGGAGGAACACGTTTCATTTCTTTCTTTTCAGCCATTGCCGCAGTTTTACCGTTATATGAATAATCGAGTTCTTCAATACCTAAAAATGCCTCCCGCAACGCATCGTGATAAGCCGCTTTGTATTCCTTTATTTTGCTTTTCCCTTCAGGCGAAGTATAGACTACATTACCTCTGCAATCTGCTAAGGTGACAATCATATTTGTGCTTAAAAATCCACTTGACTCTACATCTGCATATAAGGTATTGCACCCCGCGCTATTTAAATCCAGCGGTAATTCTTCTTTAGCCAAATAAGCATCAAATCCATATTTATTAAACAGAAATTTAGTCAAACTGTTAACCTGATATTGATCTGCCTCTTTAAGAAAATTAAATTGTTCCGGTACAACGACGTATTTATAGTCGTTTAAATTCTGCCCTTTGGAACCAAAGATACCAACCAAAAAAAGCGAGAATACCAATATTTTTTTCATAATAACTTTATTTATTTTTTATAACCAATTGCATACCTAATTGAATAGAAGCATTTTTAGATTTTGCAATATTTGAATATCCTAATAGATTATCTAATGCAATATAAAGATTTAATTTGTTTAGCTGAGCAGACATTAAGAACCCAAGATTAGTAGCAGAATACCTGTCTACTGTATAAGTGAATTTTGATCTTAAAAAATTAGTAAGGGCCGTATCAAAATAAGCGGTAATTTCTGCTTGAGGGGATAAAGGCCGTTTAATTGCAAATACCTGGATTCCTATATGGTTTTTTAATAGCTCCTCTTCAGGGTGCAGGCAATTGCAATCTTCACCTCTACCATATCCATAATCAAGTGATCCATATAATTTAACGGGTCTCCAACTTATAAAACCACTTCCTACTTCATCTCCATAAAGCAATTGCGTTTCAAAATCTTCTCGTATATCATCAAAATAAGGATTAAACTCATCATCCTCCAATACAGGCGGAAAAATAAAACCTATACCATTAAGACTATAATCCCCTTTAAAATAATAATCTCTGATTTTTGCCCGGTTGTAAATAAAACCTACATCCAGCAGACTTCCACTTACTTGCCAGTTTTTATTTAAACGATACGTAAATCCTATATCGCCACCAACTCCCATATTGCCACTAAAGACAGCATTCTTGGCCAATTGTGCCCCACTTATACCTTTAAAACCATTGGTGCCCACAGTTTGTAAGCGCGTGTCTGCTTGTATAACCCTATGGTTGTAAATATTCTCTCCCTCTGGAGTAAGTGTTGTAAGAAACTGTCCTGTATTGTTAAGGCTTTGAAAACTGAAAATACTGGAATACAATTTTGCTCTTACACCTACTTTTAATTTTCCTGAAACTGGATGATTGATACCAATATGAAAAACAGAAAGAACTTCTCCCCTCCCCGTTACATCAGAAAAATCAAAGGGTTGATTTATATAATTTGCATTACCCTCATAAGCAAGTACGGCCAAATCTTTAGGAAAATATATAATTGCATCAGTTTCCTGATACCATCCTCCAGAAATATAATCTCCCTTTTTAGTGCGCCAACCAACACTTATAATTTCCAAT
The DNA here is from genome assembly GCA_963974735.1 of uncultured Flavobacteriaceae bacterium. Taxonomy (GTDB): domain Bacteria; phylum Bacteroidota; class Bacteroidia; order Flavobacteriales; family Flavobacteriaceae; genus Leeuwenhoekiella. Next base: position 5,374 of record CAXBEL010000077.1, read on the forward strand.
TGCTCGTTTACGGTAAAGTAATCTTTACGAGACAAATCTGATATGGCTCCTATTATTCTGTTATTGATATTACCACCATCATTTTTAAAAATATCATAAACGGTTACTCCAGTGGTTCCTGCCTCCATACTAAAGCCGGAAAGTAGGGGAATACCAAAATGCTTATCGTAATTAGCCGTGCCACCAGGATTTAAAAGTAAGCTTTGAGGGAGATAGTCAACCCCATATAATTGCTGCTTGTTTTGGGAAAATCCAATACTTACCCCAAATACTAAACATATCGCTGCTAGTATTTTCATCTTAGAATACTAAGCGATAACCCACCTTAGACTGAAAATCGAGATTTCCACCTATAGGTTGTCCATTTTGATCTATGGATGCAGTCACCTCTACTGCAATAGATGCTTTTATTCCGTTAAGTTCGTCGCCTTCCAAATTTTCTTCAAAAGTTGTCAATACCGGAGAACCATCTGGGCTTGCCTCTGCAGTAAATTCCATTTTATGTTTTACCGTACCGGTAGTACTTTTAAATTCTATAATTGTAGTAAAGGGTTGAGGAAAGGTGTTTTCAACTTGAAAATAAAAAGTTAGACCCTGTAAATTATCCTGAAAGAAATCATCATTTAGAAAATCTAAAACTGTTCTTTCGCTCACCTCTGTTTCAATAACCTGCCCGTTTATGAGATCTACAAAGTTACCGGTATTGAGCTGAAAATAAATCAGGTCAAGTTCGACCTCGGGTTGCAATTCAATTTCATCAGCCTGATCAAAACTCACATTTCGCACACAGGACGTAAGACTACTTCCTATAGTCAAGGCTATAAAAACAAAAAGGGGTTTAAATTTAATCATCTTTCTTTCTCTTAATTCAAAACGTGCATTGCAATAGCTTATTGCTAAAGAAATTGACGTATTTCAAGCAATTCTTTTACCACCCTTTCATTTTCACTTAATTCAGCTTTATGATAATTAAAACATATAGTATGCATTCCCACTCCCTGCGCTCCCAAAATATCGGCATCGTAGGTATCCCCGATCATCACACTTTCAGTAGATATAGCATTTACCTGCTGCAATGCGTGAAGAAAGATTTTAGGATCTGGCTTTTTAACCCCTACAGATTCACTGGTTGTAACAGATTTAAAATAGAAATCAATACCAGAATTTTCCAATTTTTTAGTCTGGACCTCTTCAAAGCCATTTGTTATTATATGCAGGTCATATTGGGAATTTAGATAGGCGAGCAATTCTAACGTGCCATCAAACAAATGATTTGTTTGCGGAAGATGCAGTATATAATCATCTGCCAGTCTATTAATAAGAAAATCATCAATCTTTATATTAAGGCCGTCAAATGTTTTCTTTAATCTGCTATAGCGCAATTGCTCCTTGGTGATTCGGGCTTCTCTATAATATTTCCAATAATTAAAATTTATAGGAATGTAAACGTTTAAAAATTCTTCTACGGGTACATCTATTCTATTTTTTTTGAAAATAGCATCAAATGCAACTGCAGAATTTTTGTCAAAATCCCAAAGTGTATGATCTAAATCAAAAAATACGTGTTTTATATCTTGAAGCTTACTCATGAACAAGTTGTCTAAAAAATTGTTTCCACTGCCCTTCATCCTCGCCCTTACCAGTAAAGGATTTATTTTTAAAACTAAATATAAACTGGCCCTTTACCTCTGTGACAATTTTATGCATATCTAAAAATATATCCAGCTGTTTATTTAATTCTTTCTCTGGCATATTGTGAGATTCAAATACTCCAGACTGCGCACAAATAGGATGAATTAATAGGGGTGTAGAGCTTTCATAATCTAAATCATAATATAAAAACGGTGTGCAAGTTCCCGCCCTAAATCCTAAAGTATCGGGATACCCCATAGAATAATCATTCTTAGCTTCTTGTTGTATCATTTCCCGATAATGATCAGTCATATTTACCATATGATTGGTACATCTTACTTCATTCAATTCTTTATTGGTAATACCCTCAATTCTAATTTTTTCAATTTTCATTTGGGCAGCCTTGTCCAGAGCTTCTTTAGAAAAAAGAACGCCTATATCTGCATAATCGCCCACCATCTTTATAAGCTCCCTAAAATTTTTCTTATTGTACCTTATATTTTTCGTGTAAGTAGAATAATCACCAACCTGAAAGAAATAGATAAAACGGTTTTTTGCTTTCTTCTGTACATTTATTAACCAACTAAATGTGTCGTATGGATCTTTACGCAATCCCAAATTCACTTGTAGTCGCATCCAGATTCGGCTAAATTGTAATTGAAGCAAATCTCTGAATACACCTCCAAACTCCCGCATAATTCCTATTTGATAGAAATCATAAGCCTGTTCTACATCTATTATAGCTTGAATCTTAAATTTACGATCAGGAAATTTATAGTTGGGGAATTTTTCTGCCAAAACATTTTTAAAAATAAGCGCCCAAATATCGACAACCGGTTGTTGAAGAAAATCTTTTTGATAACCCAAACTTTCACTTGCGGGAAATCGTCCTTCTGAATCTTTAACATGTGGCAGATATTCCTCATACCTGCTAAGTAAGACAAATGCGGCAGCAAAAATGTCATAAGGTAAAGCACTTGCAGTACCAGTAGGAAAAAAGCATTTTGTATTCTCCCAACTCTGAACATTAATTTCCATATCTGTAATTCCCTGTTCAAAAAGTACTTCTTGGCTTTTAATATGTAATTCCTTGCCCAAAGGCTTTGAGGTATAAGATAGTTTTAAACTGTCGTGCACTATAAATTCATCTACAGCCGTGGTGAATTGAACCGGTATCTGCAGAATACGCGTACAGATATGCTTAAAAGCATAAATAAGCCTGGGCGTTATTTTATGGGTATATACTAAAAGCATTTTTATTGCAGAATAGCAAGTTCAGAAATTAAAATTTAAAGGATGCAAATATTAAAGCAAACCTTCGTCTGCAAAGCTAAAATAGGCTTTTTCGGTAATAATAAGATGGTCTAAAACTTTTATATCTAGGCTTTCTGAAGCTGTTTTTAGCTTTTTAGTTAAATCCTTGTCTGCCTGACTTGGCCGCAAAGTTCCTGATGGATGATTATGCGCCAAAATCAAGGCGACGGCGCCAACTTCTAACGCCCTTTTTAAGACCAGTCTTACATCAACCAAAGTACCGGTTATACCTCCTTTACTTTGTTGATTCATCTGCATTACTTTATTCGAATTATTGAGATAAAGAATCCAGAATTCCTCGTGAGGCAGTTCTCCCAAAACAGGCTGAAGCATTTCAAAAACCGAAGCACTACTAGTTATTTTTTTACGTTCCAAAGCCTCTTCAGAGCGTCGTCGCCGTCCTATTTCTAATGCAGCAGCTATTGTAATGGCTTTAGCTTCGCCAATACCCTTAAACTTCATCAATTGTGAAATCTCCAAACGTCCCAACTGATTTAAATTATTTTCTACGGAAGATAAAATGCGTTGACTTAAACTTACTGCACTTTCATTCCTGCTGCCTGAGCCAATTAAAATAGCAATTAATTCTGCGTTGCTTAATGCTGTTTTTCCCTTCTGAAGTAATTTCTCGCGAGGGCGATCATCAAGAGACCAATTTTTTATTGAGAAATTTTCGGGAGAGTCAGACATTTTCGAGCTTTCGATAAATATAAAAAATGTATTTTTAAAACAGTCAACTTAAATTTCAATAGGATGAAAAGTCTTTTTGAAGATACCACGTTTCTGGAAACAAAAAAGCGCCTTAACAAATTAGAACCCACCATTCAGCCTAAATGGGGCAAGATGAATCTAGGCCAAATGTTGAATCATTGTCAGAAGCCTTTAGAACTTGCTCTTCAAAAAGAAAACTTTCAATTAAAACCTAATCTTCTAGCCAAGTGGTTTTTTAAAAAAGCTTTATATAATGATACGCTCTGGAGTCAGGGGTTGCCCACACCAAAAGCTTTTAAAGTTGTCTCAAAAAAAGACTTTGTATCAGAAAAAGCTCAATTAGAGATGCTTATAACAGAATTTTATAATAAAAAGGAAAGAACAGAGTGGCCACCACATCCGGTTTTTGGAAAATTCACTCCAGAACAATGGGGCAAAATGCAGTATAAACATCTAGATCATCATTTAAGACAGTTTGGTGTATGAGTTATCCACCTCCACATCATCAAGAAGCTAATTTTGAGAATGTTATCACAACTATCAAAACCTTTCCGCTTGCTACTTTAATATCAATACAAAATGAAAAACCTTTAATTACCCACTTGCCGCTCTTATATGAAAGCGATTTGGGCTATGGCAAGTTGATTGGGCATCTTGATAAATCAAATCCACACACAGCAAGTTTAAAAGACAATAAGAAATGTACCATCTTATTTCACGGTCCTGACACTTATATTTCACCAAGTATTTATACAACAACCCAATTGCCCACATGGAATTATATTAAGGTCCATCTTGAAGGAACGGCAAAGCGTATAGATGAAAATGAAAGAATTAAGGAATCAATAATGGACCTAACTTCTTTTCTTGAAGGTGATGATCCAAAATATGTTTTAAAGAAAGACAATCCCAAAATGGAGGCTTTTATAAACTACATCACAGGTTTTGAAATTAAAATCACAAAGTGGGAAGGCAAGTTTAAACTTTCTCAAGATAAAAATTCTAAGGATCGGGATAATGCCAGAGAAGCATTGTCTAACAATTACCAACCGGTTATGAAATCCTATTTAGAGAAAACATACAATAAACACGAAACCAAGACTGAAGACTAAAGCACTTGTTCTACCTGGTCAAAATCAAGACCGCCATAATTACCACTGCTCATTAAAAGCAAAGCTGAATTATCCAGTTTTAAACCAAATAAATAGTCTTTAAATTTTTGCGGATCTGTATAAATTATTAGGTCTTCCCGATCAAAGGCTTTGGCGATTTGCTCTTTAGATATTTCCTGAAGCTGCTTGATTTTTATGGCCTCTGGTGAATAAAACACTACAGCCTCTTCTGCTGCATCCAATGCACCTTTATAATGACTTAAAAATTCTGCATTGAGACTGCTGTACGTATGCAATTCCAGACAGGCAACAAGTTTACGGTCTGGATATTGATTCTTAACTGCTTCTGTAGTGGCCTTGACTTTAGATGGGGAATGTGCAAAGTCTTTAAAGGCAACATTCTCCGCAGTCTCCCCAATTTTTTCAAGCCTTTTTGATGCTCCTTGAAAACTGGAAATTGCTTCATAAAAATCTTCTTCGTCAACACCCATATGTTGGCAAATCCATTTTGCACCTGCCAGATTATTGAGGTTATGTGCTCCAAAAACAGATATGGGCATAGGGCCATCTGGAGTTTCCAATAGCGTCTCGCCATTTTCTACTGTATATTCTGGAGTATGATAGGGATGCTTTCTGGTAGGCGCTTGCGCAGCTTCGGCAATTCGCTTTACCTCAGCATCTTCTTCATTATAAACCAATATTCCTCCACGCGATATGGATTCTGCAAAAATCTCAAACTGCTCAATATAATTTTCATAAGTGGGGAATACATTAATGTGATCCCAAGCAATTCCACTAATTAAAGCAATATTAGGCTGATATAAATGAAACTTAGGTCTCCGATCTATAGGCGAAGAAAGATATTCATCACCTTCTAAAAGGATAAAATCATTTTCCTCAGTAAGATGCACCATGGTTTCAAAACCTTCTAATTGTGCACCGACCATAAAATCTACCTGGCGCTCATGATAATGCAATACATGCAGAATCATAGAAGTAATTGTGGTTTTACCGTGGGACCCTCCTATTACTACACGCGTTTTATTTTTAGATTGTTCGTATAAAAATTCAGGATAAGAATAGATTTTTAATCCCAGTTCTTGCGCACGTTTTAATTCTGGATTATCTGCCTTAGCGTGCATTCCCAAAATAACTGCATCAAGATCTTCGGTTATTTTCTCTGGGAACCAACCAAATTCATCTGGAAGAAGACCGTATTTTTTTAAACGGGATAAGGAAGGTTCAAAAATCGTATCATCACTTCCAGTTATCTGATATTCCTTTTGCTTTAATGCTATAGCAAGATTGTGCATTGCACTTCCCCCTATCGCTATAAAATGTACACGCATAGTTTCGTTTTATAGAAGCGTAAATATAGGATTTTTAGTGAGGATGTAACTTGATGCGAATTCTGTTTTAACAAAGAAAAACACAGTTTAAAACGCGAGGCTTGACTTTTACAAGCTCAATATTTCAGAGCGCTCCTGTATGGCTTCCTCAAAGTTGGGTCTATCCTCAAGGGCCTTATCTATATATTCCATTGCTAATTGTTTATCACCAATATTTTTATAAATCTGGGCAAGCCTAAAGTACGCCCAGTCAATGGGAACACCATCTTTAACACTGTGATTAGTTATATAACGTTTCAGACAATCTATCCCTAGTTTAGGTTCCATCTTATATTGAGCCGAAATTTTTCCGATCTGATAATTAAGCTGATTACGCTGATGAATTTTTAATGAAGCGGCAGCAGTATCAATAGCTTCTTTGGGATTTCCATTAGATTCATAGAGATTGGTCAGTTTTTCATAAGTATGTGCTGACCCACCTATCTCAATGGCTTTTTTATAAAAATATTCTGCATTTTTATCGTCGTCCTCATATTCGGCTATATAGCCTTTAGAAAGATATCCGTCTACAGGAGAAATTTTTTGAAGTTCTTCTGCATATTTTTCTGCTTTATTAACGCTCCCTCCTACTATACCTGGTAGTTGTAAATATAATTCTACGAGTGCCCAACGCGTGTCTATATGGTTGGGATCAAGTTCTGCCGCTGTGGTAAATTGCTCCTTTATATCGCCAATATAGGTTAAAGCTCGTATTCTACTTATACTTAATGCCTTCATACCTAAAGCACCCCCATACTTAAAATGGTAGTCCGCATTTTTTTTATCATTTTTTACGAGACCTTCATAAAAACTTATTGCAGTATCCCAATCTTTGTTATAGGCGGCTATATCTCCAAGATATTCTTGAGCTTTTCTATCTTTTGGGTTCGCTTTTAAGTAAGTTATAAATAATGATTTTGCTTTGTCAAATTGCTCCTTTTCAAAGTAATCTTGCGCCTTTTGAAATTCTGAGTTTTGGGCTAACAAACTCAATGGAAAAAGTATAAGCAAAAACAATTTTCTCATAATGATAATTTATTATACAAATCTAAACAAAAAATGAGCCACGTTATCGTTCTGATTTTTTGAATAGAACTTTATAACGTTTACAATTAAGAGTAATTATATTATTACTTTTTAATAGTTTAAAAAAAACACAAAAGACCTGAATGCTCAGGTCTTTTGTGGGTATGTAATGTATTAGAAAGTTTAATTCTTTACTGGCTCATTTGCTTCTGTAGAGCCCAAATGCTTCGCATAAAATCCCATCATCGCTCTATATAAATCTAAAGAATTTTCTTCTTTACCAAAACCGTGACCTTCATCATATTTTACCATATAAGGCACATCAACGCCTTTATTACGAAGTGCTGATACAATCTGATCTGACTCATCAATATTCACCCTGGGATCATTAGCACCCTGCACTACCATTAAAGGTTTTTTGATTTTCTCTATATGAAAAACAGGACTAACCTCCTCCATTATTTTCTTTTCCTCTGGATTCTCTTCATCGTACCAAATTTCTTCCATTATCTTCTTGTATGGCATCCAATAAGGAGGCATAGTCTGCATAAAGGTAAAAAGGTTTGACACGCCTACATAGTCCACTCCGCACACATAGAGATCTGGAGTTTTTGTAAGTCCGCGTAATACAGCATAGCCTCCATGGCTACCACCATAAATCGCTGCTCTATCCTTATCTACCCAACCTTGCTCAATCACATATTTTAATCCATCCTCAACATCATCCATCGCTTTACGGCCAATCTGCTTAAAACCAGATTCAAGAAATTCTTTACCATAACCTCCAGAAATTCTAAAGTTAACCTGAAAGGTTGCATATCCCCTACTTGCAAAAAGCTGTGATTCTGGATTAAAACCCCACGAGTCGCGAATACCTTGGGGTCCTCCATGTGGATTCACAATTACCGGTACTGCTTCTCCATCAAGAGCAGCCTGTGGCAATGTAATATATCCATGAAGTGTGATCCCATCTCTACTTTTAAAAGTAATAGGTCTCATCTCGGCCATATCTGCTTCTTTAAGCTGTGGCATCAATTCATAAACCAACTTAAATTTATCAGCTGCTACATCGTAAGAATAATAAGTCCCATAATCTTTATCACTGTTTACATACAACAGATAAAAATCCTCTTCATCAGTCTTGTCTGCAATGCTATATTGTTTTCCTTTAAATTCCTTTTTAAATTTGGCGTTCAATTTTTTAAAATAATCACTTACCGGCACGACAACTGTTTTCTGACCTTCATAGGCATAATAGTCAATCTCATAATTACGCTTTCTAGACAAGTACATATTTGAAACATCATAATCCTCATTGCTAAAAAGCTCTTTAATTACCTTATCATTTTTTAAATCGTACAAAAGAATTTTGTTCTTATCACTCTCTAGATTAGAAACCACATAGGCGTGATCTGGATTATCGGAAGCATAATCAAAGGAAGTAATAGCAAAAGTATCCTTCCAGTTTAAACTTTTAATCTTATCATACTCGCCGGTTTCATTTATATAATATAAATCCTGCTCTACGCCATCGCGCAACCGGGAAAACCCCTTTAATTTACCATCCTTGTCAAAACTATATCCCATTATAGGATTTGTAACATCATCATTGCTATACAATTGTTGCAATTCTCCCGTAACAACATTGAGTTTATAGGGGTCGAAAATTTGTGGGTTATTTTTGTTTAGAGAAATGATAATATGATCCTTATCTTCTTTAAGCATTTCTTCCATACTTGCTTGCACTCCATCAAAAGGCGTAAGATCCCTGGGGTTATTTCCATCAACGGTTACCGTATATAAATGGTAATTCTCATCACCTCCCCGATCCATGGCATAAATAAGACGCTCATTATTTATCCAACCATAACCGCGTATCAACTCTTCCTTTTCTTCAATAGCCAGAGTAGTTTCACCTGTTGCAAGTTCTTTTACAATAACATGACGCTTACCTTTCTCATCTTTTTCTCGATAGGAAATATATTTTCCGTCAGGTGAAAATCGAAATGTAGAAGCTTTTGGTTTAGCAAAATAATCCTCAACTGCATATTTATGTTTGGACGTATCTAAAGCAGCAAGAGCTTCGAGCTCTTGATCAGTAGAAACCAACTCTGGATTACCAGGAATAGTTTTTATTGTTTTAGTAAGCGTTAGTGGAAGGTCATTTCCACCTTGTGAAAAAATACCGACAATACCTTCATCGGTAATCTGACCATTATATTCAATATCTGCCTGCTTAAATTTTATACTAAGTTCATCACCATCCAAGACAGTTTCATCCATCTGAATATCTGTAATTCCTTGACTTAGGTTATCCATTGTGGCAGTTAAAGTACTGTCGGCTTGAGTAATATTAAAAATTAGTGGCACTTCTGCGCCTTGTATAGAAATAGTTCCTTTCCAAGAGCCCTGAATTTCTTGAGCGCTTGTTGAAAGTGACGAATTGGTAATCATAAACGAGTGGTATTTTAAAAATTAAGATTATTCTCTAAATACTTTACTTTTCAAACTAAAAAAATTAAAACGTTTAAATAGCTGACAAATATTACAATAAAAATATCCGCCAATTCTTCAAAAAGAAAATTTCAGAGAAGTTATTAATAGGCTTAGATCAAAGGTTAAGAATAAGCCCAAGGATAATTATTAGTCTATTTTGTTTTAGGTGGAAACTTACTAAATACCTTTTCCATAATTTTAAAGAAGTAAGCTTCCCGTTCTTCAGGATTTATGCGCAATTTTAAATTGCTGTCACTTACTGCCTGCCAGATTAGAATATCTTTTTCGGCATCTACCAGATCTACCGTTAAAGTTTGATGTAACTGGCGCCCCCCTATTGGGATGCCGCCACTCACACCTACTCCCACATTTCTGCCCCCGCTTCCTAGACCTATCCCTACAGTATTTCTGGATTGATCTTCGTACTGATCTGCCACTACATTAATAAGGAGATCTGGTGATTCGCTTTTAGTATATCCAAGGCTTTGCATAATACTGTCGGTAGCCTTCATCAATCTGTTTAAGTCTAACTGACTTAAACCAGACTGGATATCCGGTAAATAATTATAGGTTTTAAATTTATTGAAATTGGCTTGCTCATCATAATCATACTCAACATTTGTCGAGGCACACGCCCCAAGCACAACGGCAACAAACAATAATAACATATTTTTCATAATAGCACTTTTACTAAAAATAACGAAAAATGAAGCATTATGGTTTAAAGAAAACATAAATAACTACAACTTCAACTTTTATGAGTACGCAATTATTTAATCGGAATATTATGAAAAGTAGATTTCGGGAAACTGAATAAAATTCTAAGGCTGCAAACCTGTGAGATTTTTTCTTAACTGATGCTTTTTATAAATTCTCTTATTTAATTAGAGGTATCATCATTTGTATTTAGCATCTGCCAAAGCGTATCCTTTAATTCTGTAAGTCCTTGCTGCGCCACAGAAGAGATAAAAAGGTAAGGTATAGGTAAACTTTTATCGAGCTCCTTTTTCAATTCCGCTTTTAATTCTGAATCCAGCATATCACTTTTAGAAATAGCGATTAAGCGATCCTTATCCAACATTTCTGGATTGTATTTTTCCAGTTCGTTAAGCAGGATTCGGTATTGCTCTGCAATATCAGCTGCATCGGCTGGTATCATAAACAATAGGGTAGAATTACGTTCTATGTGTCTTAAAAACCGATATCCAAGTCCTTTTCCTTCTGCCGCTCCCTCAATAATACCAGGAATATCTGCCACCACAAAGGTTTGAAATTCTCGGTATTGCACAATTCCCAAATTAGGTTTTAATGTAGTAAACTCATAATCGGCAATTTTAGGTTTTGCAGCAGTAATCACAGAAAGTAATGTTGATTTACCAGCATTAGGAAAACCTACCAAGCCTACATCTGCAAGTATTTTTAATTCTAAAGTCACATCTACTTCCTGCCCCTCAATACCGGGCTGTGCATAGCGTGGCGTTTGATTGGTAGATGATTTAAAATGTGAATTTCCTCGACCACCCATTCCGCCTTCGGCGATTATATACTCCTGACCTTCTTCGGTAAGTTCCTTTAAAATTTCTTGTGTCTCACTATCGCGTATGACTGTGCCAAGTGGAACATCTACATATACATCTGCTCCGTCTGCTCCCGTACTTGTTTGTTTACCGCCATTCTCGCCATGCTCTGCTCTTAAATGCCGTTTAAATTTAAGATGTAATAAAGTCCACATATTAGGGTTGGTCCTGGCAATAATATGTCCCCCACGTCCTCCGTCACCTCCATCAGGGCCACCCTTCGTGACAAATTTTTCTCTTCTTAGGTGAGCAGAACCACCCCCACCCTTTCCAGAAGTAACGTGCATTTTTACGTAGTCAACAAAATTCCCTTCGGTCATCGATCTTTTTATTTCTTCTAAAAAATAGCAACTTATAGTCTGCTTTCAACAGTCTAAAACCAATGCTATAATTTATCTATTGTTTTGCTTAAACGTTCTGTAATCTCTTTAATATCCCCTTCACCATCAACACCATAATATTTATTCTCTTTTTGATAATAGCCTTTTAAAATAGCAGTCTCATCATAATAAACTTTTATTCGCTTGCGTATTACCTCTTCATTAGAATCATCTGGTCTTCCGGAAGTTTTACCGCGTTCTAATAAGCGCTTAACCAATACCTCATCATCAACTTCAAGAGCAACCATAGCAGATACTGCAGTCCCTTTACTTTCTAATAGAATGTCCAGTGCTTCAGCTTGAGCAATGGTTCTCGGAAAACCGTCAAAAATAAATCCGTTAGCATCTGGATTTTTATCCACTTCAGCATTCAACATATCTATAGTCACAGTATCTGGAACCAACTTACCTTTATCCATATAAGATTTTGCAAGTGTACCAAGCTCAGTCTTATTTTTTATGTTATATCTAAATACATCTCCGGTTGAGATATGTTTTAAATTGTATTTGTCTTTAAGAATTTCGGCTTGTGTCCCTTTACCGGCTCCCGGAGGGCCAAACAATA
>CAXBEL010000078.1:0-17551 GCA_963974735.1 uncultured Flavobacteriaceae bacterium
GTTAAAATAATAAAATATTATTATAAAATTTATAGAGTTAGTGTTGTAAATACAATTAACTTCAAAAAATATTCAAATAATTGATAATTAATAGTTTATAAATTTGGTTTAATGCTTAATAAAATCATTTATAATTATAAATATGTTTAAGCTAAATTTTTAAAGCAAATCTTAAGGATCATTATTGTTCCATAATACAGCCCAACCTCCACCATATTCATTTTTCACTTCCCCTTTAAATGATGAAAAAATTAGAATGAGCATTCCACTAATCATATCACTTGCTACAGCTATGTCACTGCTATACTCAAGAATCCACGGTCCCAGCAATAACCAGACTGCAATGGGATAGTTCCATTTTCTAACAACCCGGGTTGCTTCCCATAAAGCAACCACCGAAAAAGTGACGATCACAGGACCTAAAATATGACCATTATCTGCTGCTGCAGGATTATAATCAAAAATTCCTGGTGCAATTATGATCCAAAGTCCAAAACATATATTTATCACTTGTGCCCACATATTAATTTACCTTTTCAATTTCTGATTTCACGCCCCAAAACGCCTTCCATGTAGAGGCATTGGATCTTTTGACACGTCGCATATATTGTAGACTGGCCAGCATTTCATCCATAGCGGGTCCTATCATAGCAATAGATATGATTGCTGAGGCCAGACATAAGGAACACCAAGCAGAAAACAGCACTGGTTGAAAAACAACAAGCATAACGCTTACAAATCCCAACGGCCCCACTGCAAGTCCAAAAACAATAACGATCCAGGGCATTTTACGCCAGCGGTTTGTGCCGCCTACAATGCCTGTTACAGCATCTACTAAATAACCAAAAGCTCCCAATGCCGCATCAGGTACGGGCAAAACATTGGAGACTTTTGAATTGAGGATGGTAATGCTGCCATCACCAAAAAAAGGTTCCCATACCGTATCAATAATATCTAATTGATATAAAGTGAGATAGCCTGCGATAAGAAAGCCAACAAAAGCCAATATTACAATGGGTATACGCTGTGACCATGTAGCTGGATTGTAATCCCAGCCGGGTGGTATATATTGACTTTTATTTACCATCTATTTTTCTAAATTATTTTTCTTGTACCATTCTTCAGGATCATTTTTAAGGTGATTTACCATTTTGGGTAAAGTGTCCTTTAGACGATGTTTAGGTTCCCAATCCAGCAGTTCTTTCGCTCGGCTTATATCGAGTTCATAATGATCATCCGCACGGTCAATCATCCAAGGTTTTATAAAAGGGTCACTAAAAAGGTCTCTTGCCCAAGCACCGGCCTTAGCCAGCGGTTTGGGCATTTCAAAAGTTTCCCACTCTTTGCCATGTATCAACTGTCCTATTTCCTCTTGTAGTTCCCTGTAAGTAGGGGTGCTGGGCTCTCCTATATTTATTGCAATTTCGTCGGGTAATTCACTTCTTTTTTCAACAGTTTTTACAATGGCATCCAACAGATCTTCCAGATGAATAAAGACATCCCCATGGTCTATATCACCAGAATAAAAATGACTTACAAATTCTTTCTCGTAGATGCGTTTAATTTGTTGTGTTATTGGTATGGAGTGGCCATAATCATTATATGCACCAGCGATGCGCAGAAATACCGCATGAATATCTTGCCTGTTTTCTCTTATAAGTTCTTCGGTTTGAATTTTAGATTCGGGATAGCCCCAATTTGCCTCAATAGGGCAATCTTCATTAATAGAGACTCCCGGCTTGCTGGGCTTGTAGATTAAATCGGAACTGGAATAGATAAACTGTCCCACCTCAAAATCCTGCAGCTCGCTTAAGAATTTTTTAGTTCCCTCTACATTAATTTCATCATAATGCGGGCTTTCTTTAGTATTAAAACTGTAGAATGCAGCAAGATGTATAACTGAGGCTATCTTACTGCCATAACCATAGCGTATGCGCTCCATAGCCGCTGCGATGGCTTTTTCATCTGTAATATCAAAATTCACACATTCTGCCTGGAGTGGGGGATAAGGAGGCCCAACACGATCAAGTCCTATGACCCGATAATTTTCAGCAAGTTTTTCAATTAATGAGAAACCTATCAGGCCACTGCTACCTGTTATAATTACAATTTCTTTATCCTGGCGCCTTGCACCACCTTCTGTATGTTCAATTATATCCATTTAAAAAATTTGAGTAAATCCTCTAATTAACTCCCTAAAACGGGGTCTTCAGATTTATCATTTGCTATTATGTAGCATTAAAAATAGATAACCTCAAACCAAAAAATTAACTCAAAAAATTTATAAATGAATGGAATAATTACCTGAAAACGATTCGGTATTAATTCAATGATTCAGATTTCTGCTCATTGTAATATTCTTACTCAGTGTGATATGATGATTCTAGCACCCAAAATGGTTCAAAAATCTTTTGAGTTAATTTTTGAAACGAATGAGCCTTCTGTTATTGCTGCTCCTTTGTAGTTTTATTTAGACAGGTTTTTAACAAGCTAGTTTTACAAGCCTATGCCAAATGATTTAATCTATTTTCACTTTGAAAGATATTCAATTTGACAACTTAGGAGCTATATCAGAACTGTTTTCCTATTTTCTAATAGTAGCAGCAATTATTTTAGGTCTTGTTATTTTTTACACCTTATTTTTTTCCTGGAAATACAGGAAAAAGTCTGATCAAGAAGTTCCGGAGCAAATACACGATAATAGGAAGATAGAATATACAGTCATAACATTGGCCTTTGTAATTACTATGACATTTCTGGTATTTACTATTAGAGCCATGAATGGTGTTGAAAATATACCTAAAAATTCTTCTCCAGATCTTGTTATAACAGGTCATCAATGGTGGTGGGAAGCTTTTTATGCAAATAGCGGTGTGGTCACAGCAAATGAAATCCACGTACCTACAGGAAAAAAAATACTTATTCAGTTTAACTCAGACGATGTCATACACAGCTGGTGGATACCGAGGTTAGGAAGAAAAATGGATCTTGTCCCTGGAATGGATAATTACCTTCACGTTTTTATAAAAGATGAGGGTGAATACGTGGGCTCCTGTAGCGAGTTTTGCGGTGCTCAACATGGGTTAATGAGAATTCGATTAATTGCACATGCTCCCGAAGATTTTGAAAAATGGCAAGAGAGCCAGTCAAAACCAACGGTAAGTTCTGTAAATAAATTATTTCAAGAAGGGGAAAAGCTTTTTTATTCTAAAACTTGTATTTCCTGCCATGCTTTATCTTCTAAAGAACTTACTCCTGATATAGGACCTAATCTTGCCCATTTTGCCAGCCGTAAATACTTTTTGAGTAATGCGTTTAAAAATAACTCAACCAATCTTGAAGCTTGGCTAGATAACCCCCAGAAGCTTAAACCCAATGCTAAAATGCCCGATTTAAAACTGAACGAAACCGAAATAAAAGCACTCTCTTTTTATTTACAAAAACTAAAATGAGTATTCATTTAAAAATATCACATCCAGATAAAAAACTACCATCCCTCAAAACAGATAGGGGAAGACTCACTTGGTTTTCTACAGTTGATCATAAGCAAATTGGAATTATGTATTTATGGTTAGCCCTATTCTTTTTTATAATTGGTGGTCTGGAAGCTATGGTTATGAGAATTCAGCTTACAGTACCAGAAAGTAGTCTTGTGGCTCCAGAAGTTTACAATCAGATTTTTACTATGCATGGCACCACTATGATTTTTCTAGCGCTAATGCCGGTATTATTGGGTTTAGGGGTATATTTTATTCCGTTGATGATAGGAGCGAATGAAATGGCCTTTCCCAGATTAAATGCCTTTAGCTTTTGGATTACCTGTTTAGGCGGAATCCTGTTGTATGTAAGCTTTTTTACGGGCGGCGCTCCTGCTGCAGGCTGGTTTAGCTATGCTCCTTTAAGTGAGAATCAGTACTCGCTGACCCAAGGAGTAGATTATTACGTTATTGGGTTAATACTTACCGGGATGGGCAGTTTGGGTACAGCACTCAATTTTGCAGTGACGGTACTTACAATGCGGGTAAAGCAAATGAAACTGAATATGCTGCCCTTATTCGTATGGATGAGTTTTATAAATGCTTTTCTGATTTTAGGTGCATTCCCACTATTAAATGCCGGGCTGGTAATGCTTCTTATAGATCGCCAACTTGATGCGCTTTTCTTTTTACCTTCTTCTGGCGGATCTGCTATATTATGGCAACACTTTTTTTGGTCATTTGGACATCCTGAAGTTTACATTCTTATTCTACCTGCTTTTGGAATAATTTCAGAAGTAATCCCTGTATATGCAAGAAAACCAATTTTTGGCTATTCCTTTATTGCGGCTTCAACAGTAGTCATAGCGCTACTATCTTTTGGGGTTTGGGGACATCATATGTTTGCTGTAGGTATGTCTAATACCCTCAACGGTTTTTTTAGTGCTGCTAGTTTTCTAATTGCAATACCTACAGGAATTAAAGTGGTTAATTGGATAGGTACTCTTTACAAAGGTTCTATACGATTTACTACCTCCATGCTTTTTGCACTTTTATTTCTTCTAAATTTTACCATAGGAGGGTTAAGCGGTGTTTCTTTTGCGATAGTACCGGTAGATTGGCAATTGACAGATACGTATTATGTAGTCGCCCATCTTCATTATGTTTTTTTAGGCGGAACTGCTTTTGCCGCTTTTGCAGGTATTTATTACTGGTTTCCTAAAATAACGGGTAAGCTGCTGTCAGAAAAACTGGGAAAATGGCATTGCTGGCTCTTTGTAACTGGATTTAATATGACTTTTTTACTTCAGCATGTATTAGGTATGCTGGGAATGCCCAGAAGAGTCTATACCTATTTTGATTATCCATATTGGGCGATACTTAATGCTATTTCAACAATAGGGGCTGTTATAATGTTTATTGCAATAGGGATTTTTTTATGGAATATTTATGCAACCTTAAAGAAAGCGCCTTCTTCAGAAAGTAATCCCTGGCAAGCCCACACTCTGGAATGGGCGACCCCATCACCACCAAATTTGAAAAATTTTGACGTATTGCCTCCTGTACATAGTCGGCGACCACTTTGGGATCTAAACAACCCAAGTAAAAAAGATAAAAAATTAAACTGATGAAAGATAAAGGGAAATTATTGGTTTTTTTTCTAATTGGGTCTGAAGCATTTTTCTTCATTGCCTTAATAATTGCCTATGTCTATTACCGCAATTTTACACAAGCTACAGATACAGTTGCCCATCATCTTAATGTGCCACGTGCTGCGGTTTTTACCTGTTGTTTGATACTGAGTAGTTTTACCCTTATAGCAAGTAAAAAACAACTTTTTAAGAGTAATCTCAAAAAGTTCAAGGTGTTAATCGCGATAACTATTTTACTTGCAGTAGTTTTTATGGCGGGGCAGATTTATGAATACATAGAACTATACCATAAACAGATTACCATAAGTAAAGATGTATTTGGGAGTAGTTTTTTTACTCTTACTGGTTTTCACAGTTTACATGTCCTTATAGGGTTAATAGCTCTCTCATTGCTTTTTGCATTTTCCTTTGGTAACTTTAAGATACTTGCATTTGCTGGCATAAATGGAGTTGAAATCTATTGGCATTTTGTAGATATAGTCTGGTTGTTTGTATTCTTCTTTGTTTATATAAAACCCATATTATGAGCTTGAAAGATTATTTTTTAATTTCTGAAAATTGGTCATTAGCGTGGGCTATAGTTCTTATTATTCTATTTGTGGGATATGTGATAGGGTTGAGGCCTGGCTTTAAAAAACAGCTCTTTATGTTAGGTGCTTGTACACTAACGTATTTGACTCTAGGATCACCTCTTCAGGGTTTATTAAATTTTGGCCTTCACAGTGTTGTAATGTTACAACAAGTAGTTATTTTAATGGTGGTTCCACTTTTTATCTGGGCGGGAATTCCCTCAAAAAATTGTTTAAAAATTGGAAGGAAATTGCCGCCGCAGTATAAAAATGCATTAGTGATTACTATTTGGTTTATAGGTACTTTATCCATGTGGATTGCACATTTTATGAGTGCTGCCTCTTTATCGGCGCGGTCAGGATTAGCTATTTGCGGGATTGTAATGGCTCCCAATACATGGCTTACCAAAATACCTAATACCTTATTGCTTCTTGTTTTATTGGGTATTGGTATTTTATTTCTTTTTCCTGTTTTTACCAAAAACATAAATTTTAAATTGAAGCCATTAAATGCGGTTATATACTTGTTCACCGCTTGTGTAAGTTGCTCTTTATTGGGATTATGGGTGGCTTTTTCAGCTGCTTCAACTGTAGTTACTGAGGTGGCACCACTCCTAACTACATTACGGAATCCTCTTCCTTTAAGTTTAAAAACAGATCAAGAATTAGCCGGAATGATTATGTGGGTACCTGGATGTGTACTTTATGTAGCCACTTCGGCTCATATTGCCCTTAAATGGCTTGAGGGCGAAAAACAAACGGATTTAAATATTATTACCCATCAAAAAGAAAGTCATTAACTACTATGAAAAATCAATATAAAGCAAAGCCCACAAAACTACCTAAGCCTACCTACTGGCCATTTTTTCTCGCATTAGGTTTAGTAATTCTGTTAGCTGGGATTTTAAGTAATATTATAGTGTCCCTTATTGGTTTAATTGTTTTTGTAGTAGCTCTTTATGGATGGTTAAGTGATTTGTATGATGAGTTAAAATCAAATAAAAATGAGCTGTAGCTGTAATCAAGAACCTAAGAAAAAGTCCAATGGACGTCGAGGATTTCTTTCAATCCTAATCGGGTCTATTGTAGCCCTTGTAGGGACTTTTTTAGCTTTTCCAATCATAACAGCCATGTTAGAACCGGTAGTAGGAAAAAATAGGAAAGCATGGAGGACAGTAGGCAACTCATCAGATTTTAAAATAGGGGAGACTAAAAAAGTTACATTCCCAAATGCCAAGCGTTATGACTGGGGTTCAGAAATATCAAGATCTGCCGCTTATATACGTAGGGATAAAGAAGATAAATGGACAGCTTTTAGCGTTAATTGTTCGCACTTGGGTTGCCCTGTACGATGGGAAGAAACACCCAAAATGTTTTTTTGCCCTTGTCATGGGGGTGCTTTTTATAAAGATGGATCTCGCGCTGCTGGCCCTCCCAACCGCGGATTATACACCTATCCTATCAGGATATCAGAGCAAAAAATAGAGCTAAAAACAGATGCCATACCCGTCACAAATATTACAGTTTGAAAAAAAAGATTAAACAAATAGGCAAATGGCTAGAGGATCGTGGGGGATTTTCTGAACTTCTAAAACCTCTTAAAACACATCTTGTCCCTCCCGGAACTAAATGGAATTACGTCTGGGGTAGTGCTACGCTATTTTGTTTTTTAATTCAGGTCTTTACAGGTATTGCTTTGTCTTTTCTTTATGAACCCTCGGTAGATGCTGCTTATGAATCCTTACAATATATAGAAAAAGAGGCTTTTCTTGGGAGTTTTATAAGAGGCTTGCACAATTGGGGCGCATCTGCGATGGTAGTTTTAATGGGGATGCATATGATACGTGTATATCTTAATGCAGCTTATAAGTACCCCAGAGAAATGAATTGGATTACTGGAGTTATTTTATTAGCTGTTACGCTAACTATGGCTATGACAGGTCAATTATTAAGATGGGACAGCAATGCTATATGGACAGGGATATTAGTAGCTGAACAAACAGGTAGAATACCTTTTTTGGGAGATTATATTGCTTACTTTTTTCTAGGTGGTACCACATTGAGCGGAGTTACCCTAAGCCGTTATTTTTCTATGCATGTTTTTTTATTTCCAGCTATATTATTTTTAATAGTTTCATTTCATCTTTATTTAGTCTGGAGAAATGGCATATCTGAACCACCCAAACCAAATAAAAAAATCAACATTCAAAATTATAGGGAGTGGTATTCTAAAATGCTTAAGAAGAAAGGAGTGCCATTTTTTCCAGATGCGATTTGGAGAGATGTTGTCTTTAGTGTAGGAGTATTGGTTGTTGTAATTATTCTTGCAATTTTTGTGGGAGCGCCCGAATTAACGGAGCCCGCAGACCCTACAATTCTTCATGTTGAGCCTTCACCTGACTGGTACTTTAAATGGATCTATTCAATTTTTGCTACAATGAATCGCCATCTGGAGCCTTACTTTCTTTTTTTCGGTCCCTTAATAGGTTTAATCATTTTATTTTCCATCCCCTTTTTATCTAAAGGAGGAGAACGTCATCCTTTGCGCAGGCCGTGGGCAATGGGTGGCGTACTGGTTACCCTTACTATGGTGCTCTCACTTACTTATCTTGGATTAAGTGCACCGTGGGTTCCAGAATTTAATGCCGCAGATATATCAGAATATTCAAACATAAGCGATGACGATACTCAATTGAAAACAGGTGAAAGGTTATTTCAAGAAATGAAATGTATTTACTGCCATAAAATAGGGGATATAGGGGGCAAGAGTGGTCCCAATCTAACTGAAGTGCAAAATAGACTTACTCAACAACAGCTTGTAATACGCATAACAAATGGGGCAGAAGATATGCCTGCTTATGGTGGTTCTCTTAATCCTGAAGAACTTGCGGCCATAGTGGTATTTCTTTCTAAAGAAGATAAGACTCAAAAATAGCTCCCGAGAGAAATAATGATCAAAACTAGTCTGATTGTTGACCATCGTTTTCTCTCTTTGTTTTTATCATATCGACAATAAGACCTGCCCAAGTAAAATCTTTTGCGCCATAACCCTCTCCTGTAAGGGGATTATAATATTCCCTAAACCCGCTCTTTTGGATAAGTTCTCTTATACTTTTAATTAATCTATCTGCTTCTTCTTTATATTGCTTTTCTTTTAAGAATTTAAATAAAAACCAATTGTTTACGATCCAAGTGGGTCCTCTCCAGATGTAAATGGATTCTTCTACATCAAAAGCTTTTTCATTTTTTGCTAATGAGGGTATAGGGTAGGGGACTTGAAATTCTTTACTGTTTAAAAGATGTGTTTTTACCACTTTATTTACAATCTCTTTTGGAATATCATCTAGAATTAGAGGATAGAAAATAGTGGGTGTTTTAATTTTTATTTGCTCATTATTTTTTCCGTAACAATCATAAAAAGCTGCATCTTCTTCATTATACGTAAATTTTAAAATATCCTGGATGACCTGCTTGGATAAAAGTCTGTATATTTTTTCATCAGCATCTTGACAAATTTCACAAAGGTTTGCCATTGTCTGAAGATTCTGAGCATAGATCGTATTAAACCCCACTTCCTTTACTAGGAAATACTCTTTTTTATATATTTTTTTAAGATTATAGTTTAATAGAAAATTTTTTAAATCAACTCCTATTACTTTAAAAAACAGTTTCCGATTGGCTTTTTTTGGTTCAAACCCTAGCGCTTTATCAAACGTAGGTTTCCAATCCATTCCCGATTCAAAAGGAGAGATGATTGTTAAAAGTTTTTCACCCTTAAGCGCTCGATTTTCAGAAAGCCAATTGTAGTATCTTTTTAATTTTGGAAGTATTTCAATAAGAAATTCTTTATCACCAGATTCATTATAAATGCGTTCAACAGCCTGAGCAACTATAGGGGGCTGTATAAGAGAACTCATATGACTCTTGTATAGATTACTGAGTTTGGGTTTTGTTTGTAGAAAATCTGTTAAGCGCCCTGGCCTGAGATGATCCCAAAAAATCATGTGCCCCACAAACCCGTCTTTCTGCTGCAATGCAAATAAGCTTTTAATATGCCTTTTTGCCATATCATGCTCTTGTAAAGCGCAAAAAATAAATACATGAAAGCACGTGTCCCAAAAAAACTGAAAAGGATATTTATCTGGGGCAGGTCTTGTAAAATGGAAGTCGGGTTTGTTTTTTCCTCCGCCGGTTTCCATATTATCTTTTAAAAGTTTTCTTACCCTTTCAAAAATTTCTTCGTCAGTCATGAAAATTTCTAATCTAAAATCTATTTTAATTATTTATTTCACATACTTGTCCCATAGACCATAATGATCCCGTACAGGACCAAGAGGTATTGATAGGCCTATTATTATCAAACCTACTACTGTACCGGTAATATTGAGTCCTGTGCTCGTTTGGGTTACTACCCAAGGACCTATTGCGAGTACAAGGCCAAGCAGAATATTAATGTATCGTCCCAAACGGACGATCTCTCCCATACAAATTACAGAAATAACAATTATTAATGAACCACTTAGATGAAAAATATGCGCTGCCATTGTCTCTATACTCACTTTAAAAATTGCAGGAGTAAATAACATACCCACACCTAAGAGAGTAGATAATCCAAGAGTCCAAGGGATGCTCATTCCCCATACGGCAGATTGAAAAACTTTAACCGGTTTATTAGGTAAATCAATTAATTGTGTAGAGCGTTCATCTTTATTTTCTTCAAAGGCTTTACCACCTTTCCAGAAAACCTCCCACATATTATCCCCACGTCTTTTAGCTTGTACCATGTGTTGCCCCATGGCAATCACTTCATCAAATTCTAAAGGAATCATAGGTAGCATAATTGCAGCCGCCAGCAGACAAAAAGTACACCATTCTCCAACAATTACGGGTTGTGATATGACTAAAAAAATATGAACCAGACCTAGCGGAATGACGAGTATGCCAAAAAATGTCACCATCCATGGCATGGTGCGCCAGCGGGTGGGACTTCCCATCCATCCCATTAAAAATTCAAAAGTATAGGCTAATGCACCTAGAGCACCGTCAGAAACAGGCAGGGAATGGGACATATTGGAATTTAATACTTGCATCGTGCTTTCACCAAAAAAAGGATCCCAGGCATTATCCATATATCCCAACTGAAATGCACCCAAATAGCGTGAAACGACCCACCCAAAAAAGGCGAGTACAATCATTATCCAGCGTTGGGGCCAGCTTGATGGATTGTAAGACCATCCCGGAGGTACTTCAGAACCCATCTTCATATAGGTTATCATATTAGGCATACCGGGAATGAGAATGGTAAGTGAAATAACCAAAGCCCCAACAATAGTAGAATTAAGATAGCCTACAGCCGTTGGAGACCAGAAAATTAATGGTGCGAAGGTTATCCAAATACCAATAAAGCAACAGATCCATAAGCTTATAGGCCGGTTTGGGGTGAGGGAACGCCAACCGAATATCATCAACAGTACTCCGCATATAATGTCATTATACTTGAGTACAGAAATACGATCTTGCAGACTTAGCCAAACCTCCCTGCTACCACTGGGTTCTACAACACCTACAGCATAATCAAATGTAAAAGGAAAAATAACCATCCAGGCTCCCAGTAAAGTGACTGTCCAGTACACCCACAGCGTTTGTTTGTGGTGCATGTGAAGCATTTTAAGCCGCTGCTTTTTATCCACCCCATTACCTTCTTCTTTATTTTTCTTTCCTTTATTTTTGATTTCTTTCTCTGCCATAGGACGTGTAACTCCACGCATACCCATACCACCACTATGATTCTCGTGATCTTGATTTTCTTTATTGTTCTCATTTTCTTTCATACTAAATTGGGATTTGAGTGTGCGTTATTTATTCTTTTTAAACATTTTGTAGAGAAGGGTACCTAGTAAAACTCCACCTCCCAGTGCCAAAGACGTTTTGTTATCTGCTACTTTGTCGTAAAGACTGTAGGTGACTGCTTGGCTATCAAAAGAGCCGTGTGTGCCTTGATCACCGGGAACGGGATCCCAAAGATTATTTGTGCGATCTAGATCTTCCGGCTCATCAGTAAATTGGCCTTTAAAACCATGATTAGCCATATAATGGTCTAAATATTCAGGCAGAAGTTTGTTGCCCCAAATAGTTTTTACTGTTGAAAATCCTACCATTCTTAAGCGCTCATCAGAATTGGAGATATTCACAATTTCACGCGCGGCCACTTCTGGCTGAAAGATTTTACCCATAGGTTTTGGCTTTTTGTCAAAGCGTGATTTTACCCATCCAAATTGAGTAGTATTCATGGCTGGCAAATGCACTATGGATAAAGAAACATTTATATTGTCATGCAGTAGTTCTGCCCGAAGAGATTCAAAAAAACCTTGCAGCGCATGTTTTGAAGCGCAATAAGCAGATTGAAGCGGAATCCCCCGAAAGGCCAATGCAGAACCTACCAGAATGATTTTTCCGTAGTTTCTTTCTTTCATTTTTTTTAGGGCTGCCAAAGTCCCATATACCTGACCCAAATAAGTAACTTCTGTAACCCGTTTATATTCCTCAGGTTCCATATCTATAGCTTTGCTAAAGACACTTACCATGGCATTGTTTACCCACACATCTATAGGACCTATATTTTTTTCGGCATAATCTGCTGCTTTATCCATCAATTCTGGATTAGCAACATCTGCCACATAAATCCAAGCTCTTCCGCCCAGTTCTTCAACTTCCCGTTTGGCACCTTCCAGACCATCTTTACCGCGTGCGATAAGTAAAATATTACCGCCTTCTTTTGCAAATTCATGAGCTATGGATCTCCCGACACCTGCAGATGCGCCTGTAATAACAATAGTTTTAGGTTTCATAATTATTTGTTTTATGCTTTTACATCTTGTTTTATAATAGCTTTTGCCAAAACCTCTGCCGTATGCTGTGGCATTTTTCCCGTTCCGTGCAGGATTTGTTCCCTGCAACTAAATCCATCTGTGACAAGTATATCTTCTTTCATTTTACGTACCTCGGGCAAAATTTTGCGTTCTCCAGCCTTCATGGATATTTCATATTTATCACCTTTTTCAAATCCGAAGCTTCCCGCCAGACCACAACAGCCAGAGTCAGGTATGTGTACATCAACACCTATCTTTTTAAAGACTTTTTTATCTGCATCATAACCCATTACTGCCTGGTGATGGCAATGACGATGCATCAAAGCAGATGCATTAAGATTATTGAACTTGAATCTATCTTCATTTTCCATGATAAATTCTGGGAGCGTCTTAAAGTTTTTGTTCAATCGCTGGGCATTGTTGTTATTGGGGAACAGATTGCAAAGCTCATTTCTAAAGACGGCTATACAACTGGCCTCCATCCCCACAAAAGGAACGCCTGCCTGTATGTAATCGCTAAGTTCTTCTAGAATATTTTTTAAGTAGGATTGGGCCCTTTCCAGCATACCAAAATCATAAAGTGGTCTGCCACAGCAGAATTTTTTTTCGGGTACAATGATTTCAAATCCACCACTTCGCAATACTTTCTCGCCAGCTTGTAGCACTTCTGGGAAGAAATAATTATTAAATGTATCTGGCCACAAAATCACCGAGTTTTTATAATCTGGATTCTTGCTATTTCCTTTATAAGATTTTGTAAATGGTGTAGTTGCGAATTTGGGTATTTCCCGCTCTGGCGCAATACCACCCACTGTTTTAACAATTCCCTTTAAAAATTTATTTTGAGTAAAGAAATTTGAAATCCCCGAAATATTTGAGCCAAGTGCAGCCCATTTGTCAATGAGACCAAAGGTATAGGCAGCACGGGGACGGGAATGTTTCTTATAATAATGTGCAAAATATTCTGCCTTGTAGGTAGCCATATCAACATTTACGGGACATTCTCCCAAGCATCCTTTACAAGCCAGGCATAGATCTAAAGATTCTTTTACCTCTTTGCTTTTCCACGCATCATTAACCTCTTTTCCACGCATCATTTCAAAAAGCAGGTGTGCCCTGCCACGGGTTGCATGTTTTTCATCACGGGTAACCATATAACTGGGACACATCGTACCGCTATTTGTCTTACGGCATTCACCCACTCCCACACAGCGCATAGTAGCTCTATGAAAGCTGCCTTTATCATCAGGATATTTAAAATAGGTTTTTGGCTCTCCAGGATTAAAATCTGTACCCAATCGTAGGTTTTCATCCTGATCCATGGCGTCTATTATCTTACCTGGATTCATTTTCCAATCTGGATCCCAGATTTCTTTAAACTTGTGAAAAGCCTCCATCAATTCCGGACCATACATTTTGTGTAGTAATCGCCCCCGGGACTGCCCATCTCCATGCTCTCCAGAAATAGAACCGCCATAACTTACCACCAGGTCTGTTGCTTCTTCTGTAAAACTTTTATACTCTTCAATCCCTTGTTTGGTTTTTAGATCAAATCCCACGCGGCAGTGTATACAGCCCTGCCCAAAATGTCCATATAATGAGGGTTTATAATCGTATTTTTTAAAAAGTTTACGCAGATCCCTTAGATAATTCCCAATTTTATCTGGTGGTACAGCCGAATCTTCCCATCCTGGCCACATATCTGGTAGACCTTCAACAAAAGCGGTTGCACCAAGGCCTGACTCCCTTATTCTCCATATTTCATGTTCTTTTTCATTATCATCATAAAGCTTCATATTAGGGGCGTCACCATTGGCTTGGCTTTTTAATTCCTGCATTAACCTCTTGGCTTTTTCATCTGCTTTATCTTTATTTTCTGCACCAAATTCTACGAGCAGCCAGCCACTTCCTTCTGGTAAAAGGCTCAGCTTTTCTTCATGAAGGTGCTTTTTGTGCATATATTCAATTAACTTTTGATCTATACCTTCTAAAGCTATAGGTTTATGTTTCATAATTGCATTAACGTGGTCTCCCGCTTCAAAGACCGTAGGATAACCTAAAATCAATAGGCTTCTTTTTTTAGGTCGTGGGATTAAACGTATAGTGGCCTCGAGAAAAACAGCGCAGGTAGATTCAGTTCCCACTAGGGCCCGCGCCACGTTAAAGTTTTTTAGGTAATAATTCGTCTAGATTATATCCTGAAACTCTTCTGGGTATCTGAGGCATTCCATCTTTTATCTGCTGTTGATAAGTATCCCGTAAATCTTTTAGTTTTAAATATATTTTTGCTTTTTCATCATTTACTGCTGCAATCTTTTCAAATTGTTCTTCTGAAGTTTTACCTACTTTCATTACATTACCGCGATAGGTCAATATTTCCAGGGTTTCAACAAAATCTGAAGTACGTATGCCTTCACCTTCGACCTCCGACATTACTGAATGGATGCCACAGGAATTATTGCCCATCATTCCGCCAAGTGTACAATGATTGTGAGTGGCTGGGTCTGGGCCAAAAATGAGACCATGTTTTTCCAATGCCCTGTTCAGGTCATCCAGCACGAGTCCTGTTTGAATTCGCGCCGTTTTTTTATCAGGATCTATATGAAGTATTTTATTATAGTGCCTGCTAAAATCCATCACAAGCCCATCATTGCAGCCTTGACCGGCCAGGCTGGTACCGCCACCACGGGTAAGCAAGTGCAAATTGTATTTATTGCAGAGTGCCACTGTTTTGAGAATATCCTCTTTATCTCTGGGAAAAACAACGCCTACGGGCAACTGTCTGTAATTTGAAGAATCTGTGGCATATAGCACCCTATAGTCATTCCCAAAGCAAACTTCTCCCTTAACTTGTTTTGTAAGTTCTTTTTCTAGGGAGGTATAATTTTGTGAAAGAGCCATTTTTCTATTTTATAAATTGATTTTATATTTCTCAGCATCCTTAAACTTAAAATCCAGTCCCATGCCATTTTTACTTAGGTCTGGAGCTATTTTCCCATTTTTTGCGACAGGTGCGCCCTCAAACAGCAAGTTTTCGATATGCACGTGGTCTTGAAAATATTCTAAATGAATTATTTGTTGCATTGCAAGCGAAGGGTGCAAATGAAGCGCAGGAGCACAATGGGCAGATAAGGGAATATGAAAAGCTTCACAAAGGGAATTTACTTTTATAAAACCTGTAATTCCGGCGCAGCGGGTAGCATCTGCCTGGAGTACATCTACCGCTTTTTCTGAAAGCATTCTTTTAAAATAAGTAAGGTCATAACCATATTCACCAGCCGCTACCAGGGTTTTATGCGACACATTTTCTCTTACAAATCGCATCCCCTCCAGATCATCTGAAGTAACCGGCTCTTCAAACCAGCTTATATTAAAATCCTTCATTTCTTCAGCCATTTGCAAGGCATCTTTAGGAAAGTAGGCACCATTTGCATCTACAAAAAGCTGAGCAGAACCAATGGTTTCCCGAGCTGCTTCGAGCCTTTTAAAATCGTCTGATTTATTTCTTCCTATTTTCATTTTAAACATTTTATGCCCCACTTCTTTTAACTTTCTAAATCTGGTAGAAAGCTCATCTGCATCATAGGAGGTAAAACCACCACTTGCATACACTTGCATATCTTGATGTACCTGCCCAAGTAACTTGCACAAAGGCAGGTTTAAAAGCTTTGCTTTGAGATCCCATAATGCATTATCTACAGCAGCAATAGCCATTGAAGCAATACCAGGTCTACCCAAATTGCGTATTTGATTGATCATCTTATACCATAGTGCTGTATTGTCGAGAACATCTTCCTTCTTCAATAAGGGAAATAACAGTTGCTTAATCATATATGCTGTTGCCGTATTTGCATATGTATAACCTATGCCATACATGTCTGCGCTCTTAAGTTGCACCAGAATCAGAATCGTATGGTTCCATTTTAAGGTGCCATCAGATTCTGTCTCTTCTGTGGGAATTGTATAGGCAAAAACCTTGGTTTCTTGTATGGGAAAAACAGTATTGCCTTTTTTAAAATTCATCTTTGGGTATCAAAAATTTATAAGCTGACCCTACAAAAGATCTTATGACAGATTTGAACACTAGCCAAATTCAATCTGCTGAAACTATTTTTACATTCAGTTTTAAATTCCGCTAGGGTAGGAGTTATTAATGAAAATATTCTGATATGACATCTTTCCAGGATTGTTTTATCATATTAATAGATTCTGGGTCCCCTTTAAACATTGCCGACACAAATGCTTTAGCTTGATTAAATTTTATATGTGGAGGCATTGGAGGAACTTCAGGATCTGTGTGTACATCAATAACTACAGGTCTATCTGCCGCAAAGGCTTCACGAAAACCACTATCTAAATCATCAGGATTATTAATTTCAATACCCCTTAAGCCCAACATTTCGGCATAGCGTGCATAAGGAAATTGAGGTACATTTTGAGAACCTTCATATTTAGGATTTCCTGTCATGACACGTTGCTCCCAGGTCACTTGGTTAAGGTCTTCGTTGTTTAAAACCAAAACAATAAGCGAAGGATTGCTCCAGCGTTGCCAATATTTTGCAATCGTTATCAGGCCATTGTTGCCCAACATTTGCATAGCACCATCCCCAACCATTGCAATTGCTACTTTTTCAGGAAAAGCAAATTTTGCAGCGATTACATACGGAACTCCGGGACACATAGTCGCCAATTTTCCCGATAGAGAACCGCGCATTCCTTTTTTGATTTTTATATCACGAGCGTACCAATTTGCTGCCGAGCCTGAATCTGAAGCCAAAATACAGTTGGCTGGTAAATATTTGTTCAATTCCCAGAATACCCGTTGCGGATTAATGGGATCTGCACTTTTCATAGCGCGGCTTTCAAGAATTTCCCACCACTTGGTAATGTCTTTTTCAATCTTTTCCCTCCAACTGCGTTCTTCTTTACGCTTTAATAAAGGGATCAATTCTGTCAATGTATCTTTGCTATCACCTACCAGATTG
>CAXBEL010000079.1:0-17384 GCA_963974735.1 uncultured Flavobacteriaceae bacterium
TATTATGCCGAAAGGGATTAAGAAAACATTATATTTATCATAGATTCCATAAGCGAATTTCTTTTTAAAGAAGGAATTAAAAAAACCGATAAAAAGCAGCTTAATTGGTTGTTGGGAAAATAATCAGGTCAATATTTTTTAAAGCAAGCGGAATAATTATCTTTGCGCCACTAAAATTCTTAAAGAATGTCTTTTACAGATTTGTTTGACAGCGGGGAACACAGAAGAAACCTGGGTCACTTTGCTGCGATTACCAATATGGCGACTGTTGATGGAGCCCTTAACTCCGAAGAGGAAAAGTTGCTAAAACGCTTTGCTATAAAGCTGGATATCAGCGAAACAGAATACACCCAAGTTCTAAAAGATCCCACGAAGTACCCCATAAATCCTCCTAATGATTCTGAAAAAAGACTAGAACGTTTACATGACCTTTTTAGAATGATCTTTGCAGATCATTACATTGAGGATCACGAACGTTTTTTAATTGAGAAGTATGCTATAGGCCTTGGCTTTAATGCAGAGCAGTCTCAAAAAATCATCAAACGCTCTATCGAAATTTTTAGTGGAGGAATAGGATTTGATGAATATCTATACTTATTAGATAGAAAATAAGATACCCATTTATATTAAAGGAGTCTATTGGTTTTTAGCCATAAATGATTCCGCTTTTTCAACCATATTTTTACTTCCGCAAAAGAACGGTACTCTTTGGTGCAATTCTGTAGGCTGTATATCAAGAATATTATTGAAACCATCGCTTGCCTTGCCACCAGCTTGTTCTGTTATGTAAGCCATAGGGTTACATTCATAAAGCAATCTCAACTTTCCTGTGGGATGTATTGAGCTTGTAGGATACATAAAAATCCCCCCTTTTATCATATTACGGTGAATATCTGAAACAAGGGAACCTATATATCTACTGGTATAGGGGCGGTCATCTTCTTCTTTTTGACAATATTTTAGATAGTCCTTGACCCCTTGTGGAAAATGCACATAATTACCTTCATTAATAGAATAAATTCGGCCATCTTCTGGAAAAGTCATATCGGGATGCGACAGATACCACGAGCCCAAAGCCGGATTTAGAGTGAAACCATTTACTCCAAAACCCGTACTATAAACTAGCA
Source organism: uncultured Flavobacteriaceae bacterium (assembly GCA_963974735.1). Lineage (GTDB taxonomy): Bacteria > Bacteroidota > Bacteroidia > Flavobacteriales > Flavobacteriaceae > Leeuwenhoekiella. Next base: position 1,128 of record CAXBEL010000079.1, read on the forward strand.
TAGTTGAGGTTCCATAAATAATGTAACCCGCTGCTACCTGTTGGTTGCCTGGCTGGAGAAAATCCTCTAATGTTACTGGTGTGCCTGAAGGTGTGATACGTCTATATATAGAGAAAATAGTACCCACAGAAACATTCACATCAATATTGGAGGATCCGTCCAAAGGATCAATCAACACTACATATTTATTCTGGTGGTCCTCATTGTGCCCTTCTATGGTAATAAAATCGTCATTTTCTTCACTGGCAATACCACAAACTATTTCTCTGTTAGTCAAAGTTTGAATAAACTTTTCATTGGCAAGAACATCCAGTTTTTGCTGGGTTTCACCTTGTACATTAGTTTCACCGTTTGCTCCTAAAATATCAACCAATCCGGCTTTATTTACCTCGTGGTTTACAACCTTTCCTGCCAGTCTAATTGAGTTAATAAGGCGGGAAAGCTCTCCTGTAGAATAGGGGAATTGCTTCTGATTTTCAATAATAAATTCACCTAGGGTTTGATTTTTACGAGCCATCCAGTTTAATATGTTGAAAGTTTTGCGCAAAAGTATCTAAAATGGACCGATTACTATAACGTTTTCGTAAAAATTGAAAGCGTATATTTAAACCGTATAAAAACACCTGATATGAATTTTAAAATACGCAAAGCACAAGCCGATGATATGGCTGTTGTGCTTCGGATGATAAAGGAATTGGCGGAATTTGAAAAAGAGCCTGATGCAGTAGAAATAACTGTTGATGATCTTATAGCTTATGGGACAGGAAAGGATCCTGATTTCACCTGCTTTATGGCAGAAGATGAAAGTGGTGTGGTGGGAATCGCTCTGGTATATTTTAGATTTTCTACCTGGAAGGGTCGCACCGTACATTTAGAAGATTTAATAGTAAAGCAGGAAAAAAGAGGTCTTGGAATAGGAATGGCACTTTATGCCGAAGTAATAAAATATGCTGATTCACTGGGAGTAAAAAGAGTAGAATGGGTAGTGCTAGATTGGAATAAATCTGCAATAGATTTTTACAAAGCTTCTGGTGCAAATGTCATGGAAGAATGGCACACTGTCCAAATGGATAGTGAGGGAATGAAAAAGTTTCTAAGATCAAGAGATAACTGATTAATGAAGGTTTATAAATTTGGTGGTGCATCTATAAAAGATGCATTAGGTATTAAAAATTTAGTTAAGGTTCTAGAGCAAACGCATGCAGGCAATCTTGTTGTAGTGGTTTCCGCAATGGGAAAGACGACCAATGCTTTAGAAAATGTATTGCACAGTTACTTTGAAAATGACAATAAGCTTGCCGAGGCATTATCGAGTGTAAAACAGTATCATTATAAAATCCTGGAAGAGCTTTTTCCGAATAAACATAACGCTATCCTTAATACGGTAAAGGGTTATTTTGATGAGTTAGAGGCATTCTTAAATCGTAATAAATCGCCCAACTATAATTTTGTATATGATCAAGTTGTAGGTTTTGGCGAGTTGATCAGTACCACAATTGTTCACTTCTATTTACAACAACAAGGGATAAAATGTAAATGGCTTGATATACGGGAATGCCTAAAAACCAATAATAATTACCGTGAAGCACAAGTGAATTGGGAGGTTACCCAACAGTTAATTTCCGAGCAGATTAAAGGGAATGAAATTACAATAACTCAAGGATTTATAGCTTCAGATTCTAATGGCTTCACTACAACTTTGGGAAGAGAGGGAAGTGATTATTCTGCGGCTATTTTAGGATATTGTTTAAATGCTGAAAGCGTCACCATATGGAAGGATGTCCCCGGGGTTTTAAGCGCCGATCCACGGTATTTTAAAAAAGCCGAGCTTCTCAATAAAATATCCTATCAAGAAGCCATAGAACTGGCTTTTTATGGGGCAACCGTTATTCATCCAAAAACTTTACAACCCCTACAGCTTAAAGAAATTCCCTTATATGTGAAGTCGTTTATTAATCCTTTGGCTCCAGGAACATGCGTTACAAAGGGAGAATTGATCGAGCCTCTTGTGCCGTGCTATATTTTAAAAAAGGGTCAAGTACTTATTTCCCTTTCTTCTTTGGATTTCTCTTTTATTGTTGAAGAAAGTATAGGTGAAGTTTTCAAACTACTTGGGAAATATAAAATGAAGGTGGATTTAATTCAAAATTCGGCTATTAGTTTTTCAGTTTGTGTGGATAATAAATTTGGGAATTTAGAGGATCTGGTGGCAAAACTAAAAGCAGATTTTAAAGTAACTGTGCATAAAAACGTAGATTTATTTACGATTAGACATTTTAATCCCCAGACATTAAAACAACTGGAAAAAGATAAAAACATACTGGTTAAGCAAGTAGCTCAAAATACGGTTCAGCTTGTCGCAATGTAGGCGTCTGTGCGGTTTTTTGTTATATTTGCTGACCATCCTAATTATATTTTAAAACTTTTATGGGATTAGTCACTGCAAAAGAAGTCGCGCGTGCAATCAATGTTGATAAATTTGGTTTTGTAGGGACTTTTATGGGTTGGACTCTCATGAAAATGCTTAAAATATCTAAGGCCAATGAAATTTACGATCGCAATAAACATTTAAGTGATCTTGAATTTTTAAATGCTATTCTTGATGAATTTCAGATTAAGTTTGAGATACCTGAGGAAGATTTAAAGCGACTGCCTAAAGATGGGGCTTACATAAGCATCAGCAATCATCCTCTGGGTGGTATAGATGGGATTTTGCTATTGAAGCTGATGCTGGAGCAAAGACCTGATTTTAAAATAATCGCAAACTTTCTTCTTCACCGCATAGAGCCTTTAAAGCCCTATGTTATGCCGGTAAATCCTTTTGAAGACAGAAAGGATGTGAAATCAAGTATAACTGGATTTAAGCAGGCGCTAAGTCATTTGCGCGACGGACATCCTTTGGGCGTATTTCCCGCAGGAGAAGTATCTACTTATAAAGACGATAAATTAATAATAGACCGCCCCTGGGAAGAAGCGGCAATGAAGTTGATAAAAAAAGCAGAAGTTCCTGTTGTCCCCATTTATTTTCACGCGAAAAACAGTAGGTTGTTTTATCAGCTGTCTAAGCTGAGTGACACACTGCGTACAGCAAAGTTGCCATCAGAACTACTTACTCAGAAAAAAAGGACAATACGCGTTAGAATAGGGAATCCCATATCTGTTGCCTCACAAAAAGAGCATGAAAGCTTAGAAAATTTCACAGATTTTCTTAGGAGAAAGACGTATATGCTTGCCAAGACTTTTGAGAAGAAAAGTATCTTGAGCACTATTCCGCAATCTTTAAAAGTTCCTAGAGAGCCGAAAAAAATAGCGAATTCTGTTAAAGCTGAATTGATCGAACAGGAAGTTCAAAAGTTGAGGCTTAATGATAAAAGACTTCTTCAAAGTAAAAATTACGAGGTCTTTTTAGTACCCGCTACAGATATTCCCAATATTCTAAAAGAATTGGGTCGCCTGCGCGAAATCACCTTTCGGGAAGTGGGTGAGGGAACAAATGAGCCTACAGATCTTGATGATTATGATCAGTATTATCACCATATGTTTTTATGGGATGATGAGGGCAAGAAGATTGCCGGGGCTTACCGTATGGGGCTTGGTTCTCTGATTTTTAAGAAGTACGGCATTGATGGATTTTATCTGCAGAGCCTTTTTAGATTTGAGCCAGAACTGCATAAAATGATGAGTGAAAGTATCGAGATGGGGCGGGCATTTATCATTAAGGAATATCAGCAGAAACCTATGCCTCTTTTCCTACTGTGGAAAGGTATTGTGCATACCACTTTACGATACCCAGAGCATAATTATCTAATAGGCGGCGTAAGTATAAGTAATCAATTTTCTAATTTTTCTAAGTCATTGATGATAGAATTTATGCGATCTCATTATTACGATCCCTACATTGCCCAATACATCAGACCTAAGAAAGAATTTAAGATTAAACTTAAAGACGCAGATAAAGAATTTGTTTTTGATGAAACTGAAGCAGATCTAAACAAATTTGATAAGCTAATTGAAGAGATGGAAACGGGTAATTTGAGACTCCCGGTATTGATTAAAAAATACATTAAGCAGAATGCTAAGGTTGTTGCATTTAATGTAGATCCTTTATTTAATAATGCTATAGATGGGTTAATGTATATAAGAATTGCAGATTTGCCAGAAAGTACTGTAAAACCTGTTATGGAAGAGTTTCAGGCAGAATTGGAACGTAAAATTGAAGAAGGAAAAAACGGCTAATCTTAGCTTTAAAAACTTATTTTAATCCTTACTATACAAATCTAAAACCAGGGTCTGCGGCCTACCTGATAAGTTCTATAAAACTCCTCGTCAGATTTCGTCAGATAAATAATACCTTCAATCAGCCCGATTGTACCCGGTATCCAAATAAGTAAAGCGCCTATAACTAAACAGCTTAATAGAATGCAAATAAGTGTTGCACCTAATAGAATACCACCTTCTTTATTATAGCCTAAAATAAATTTGTGAACGCCCAGGGATCCTAATAAAATTGCTAGAATACCTGCGATTATTTTTTTGTTTTCTCCACCTTGAGTAGCACTGTTCCAACCTTCTTTAAATTCGTTGGCGCTCGATTTTGCTCCTGCCGAAAAATCATTTTCAGGATTGCTTCCGTAGTTTTTATTTTCTTCCATTGTGTTGATTTTTAGTTGGATACTACTAATCTACAAATTTTATAGAAATGCAGAATCCTTTGGTTCCCAAAGTTCAATTTTATTGCCTTCCGGGTCTAATATCCAACCGAATTTGCCATAATCGTACTCTTCCATTTCTCCAACTATAGTTACCCCTTCTTCTTTTAAAACGTTTAATAATTCAACCAGGTTTTCAACCCTAAAATTCATCATAAACTGTTTTGGGCTTGGCTTAAAATACTCAGTATCTTCTTTAAATGGGCTCCACTGTGTTGAACACTTATTCCCTTCTTCATCACGCCACCAGAATGTCCAGCCATATTGATCTGTAGGTATGCCTAAACGATCTTTATACCATTCCTTTATTTTATCGGGATCTTCAGTTTTGAAAAAAAATCCGCCTAAACCAGTGACACGTTTTTTCATAATGAGTTTATTTAAGTGGGAAATTGTGATTTATCTTATCAACTATAGTCTGAGCCAGTTTGATCTTGCTTTCAACGGTCCATCCAGCTATATGAGGTGTGAGAAGTACATTTTTTGCTTCGATAAGGTATTGCAGGGGATCTGGCATATGTTGCGAACTGGTAAAAAGATTTTCAAAAGAGAGCTTTTCATATTCCAAAACATCGAGACCGGCACCCCATATTTTTCCAGTTTTTAAGGCAGAAACCAAATCTTTAGTAACAACAGATTTTCCGCGGGCTGTGTTGATTAACCAAAAGGGTTTAGAAAACTCTTCAATAAATTCCTCATTTACCATTTTATCAGTTAAAGGTGTCCACGGAGTATGCAAGCTTAGCACATCAGCTTTGGTTTTAAGTTCAGCCAAATCCACTTGTTTTGCGTTATTATCACCCACATTATCTTTAATATCATAGCAAATCACATTGCAGTCAAAACCAATAAGTTTTTTTGCAAAAGCCTTGCCCATATTACCATATCCTATTAGCCCTACCGTTTTGCCTTCTAATTCTATACCTCGATTGCTTTCTCTATTCCAATGACCAGAACGCACTTCGGCATTAGCAGCATTTAATTTATTAAAGAGGGATAATAACATTCCGAGGGCATGTTCGCCTACAGCATTCCGGTTTCCCTCTGGGGCTGCGATAAGTGTCACTCCCTTTGTTTCAGCATATGCTTCATCTATACTTTCTAAACCTGCACCCACTCTCGCAATAAATTTTAGATTTTTTGCCTTATCCAGAAAAGTACTGTCAATTTTAAACCGACTACGAATTACTATACCGTCATAATCTTCAATTTTCTTTTCTATTTCATCTTTTGTAGAAGTATAATCCTCATCATTTTGATATCCTAAACTTTTTAATTGTTCCAGCATTAAAGGATGGTTGCTGTCTATATGTAATATTTTCATTCTTAAATTTTTGGGTAGTGGGTCTGAGTGCGTTCATCCTGCACATTACCTGTATGTTTTGTGCTTAATTTTTCAAAGAGCAGGACATGAACTTCCTCTCCATTTTGAGTGTAAGGAAAGTGTTCAACACCGCGTGGAACAACTATTAATTCGCCGGGTTGTATAACTTGTTCCCCATCACGAAATTTTATGGTAAGCGTGCCTTTTATAACTTGAAAAAGTTCATCCTCTTCATCGTGTTTATGCCACACAAAATCACCTTTTAATTTTGCTAAAAGCACCTGCATATCATTTACAACAGCTATCTGATGCGGATGCCAATGATCTTTAAAACGGGTTAATTTTTCATTAAGATTAATCGTTTTCATAGAGTTGGCTTAATTCGGTAGGAATGCGAGTTGGTTTGCCTTGAGGCATGGTAAGCAGACACCATTGGGTAGTTGCTTCGACTAATGTTTTATTATCGGAAGGCCTGAATATTTTGGTTTTACGTATGGATTTGACCCCACTAAATTCTGACACCCAGGTTTCTGCGATGATATCTTCTCCCTCATAAGAAGGATTGAAATAATGAATATGATGATCTAAAGCAACCCAGGCAAACTTTTGAAGGATTTCATCAGTGGATTTATTAATCCAGTGGGCTTCAGCGACATCTTGTATCCATTGTAGATACTGCACATTATTTACGTGACCCATTTTATCAATGGCAGAAGGAGGAATGGTGATTTTGAGTTGAAAAGTATCGGTCATAACCCAAAATTAGTAAACTTTTGAATAGGTTAAGACTCGATCTGGATTTTAAACTGACTTTAAAAACCGAGGATCAATTTGGCAAGTGTAAAGTAAATCAAAATCCCAAAAATATCATTGCTTGTAGTAATAAAAGGACCTGTCGCAATCGCGGGATCAATACCACAAGTGCTGCAACTATTATTACAGATAACATAGCTACGGCGATAGTGGTACTTACTAATACCCCAAAGCCAAAAACAACACCAAAGATTACAACCAGCAACCCAAGGGCAACACCATTTACTAAACCAATACCGATTTCTTTAAAAAGCCTATGAAAAAGACTGCCCTTTACATTGTCATTTGCTAAACCTTGTACGATAATCGCACTGGATTGCACCCCTACATTACCAGCAACTGCAGCTACAAGAGGTGTAAAGAAAAACAGTTCTGGATGTGTTGCCAGAGCACCCTCAAAACCTTTCATAATATTTACTGCTGCGAGACTTCCTACTAGTCCTAAAACCAGCCAAGGTAATCGGGCCCGGGTAAGTTCCCAGACCGTATCATCTGCCTCTACATCTTGAGATATACCGGCGGCCATTTGATAATCCTTATCCGCTTCATCTCTTATAAAATCCACAATATCATCAATGGTAATCCTACCGAGAAGGATTCCTGCATCGTTGACAACAGGTACAGCTTCCAAATCGTATTTCTGCATTAATTTTGCGACATCCTCGCCTGCATCTTTAACATTAACGGCATCAACATTTGGGATATATATATCAGCAATTTTAGTTTTAGTATCTGCAGTTAAAAGATCTTTGAGAGAAAGTCTTCCTATGAGTTTATCTTTTTTATCTACTACGTAAACCGAATGAACGCGAGTCACATTTTGTGCCTGAGCACGCATTTTTCTCACGCAACCTGCCACAGACCAGGTTTCGTGAACACGCACTAATTCTTTTGCCATAAGACCTCCAGCAGAATTCTCATCATACCGAAGCATTTCAACAATATCCCGGGCATGTTCTTCATCTACAATCTCATCTATAACCTGCTGCTGAATCTCGTCATCCAGTTCTGAAAGGAAATCTACTGCGTCATCTGTATCTAACTCTTCAAGCTCTTCTGCAATTTCTTTAGGTGTAAGATTGCCTAAAAGTCTTTCCCTCACATCCTCATCAAGCTCCATTAAAGCTTCAGAGGTGGTCTCACTATCTAAAAGCTTAATGAGATAAGTACCTTCTTCTGTATTGAGCTCGTCCAGAATTTCGGCAATATCAGCATGGTGAACTTCGTGTAAAAGCTCAAGCAAATGGTGATTATCGCCTGCCTCAATAAGGCTGGATATCTGGGCTATAAGGTCTTCGGTAATGTCAAAAGCCATATACTGCTCGTGTTCGGTTAATACTCAATTTTTGCCGAACAAATATAACTAAACAAAGACAGCCGTATTGGTTAATTATAAAAATTGCAAGAGCGAAACCCGAAGTTTGGCAAAGGTTTAAGATTGATTGAAATCTCCTTCAATTCTGTGAGTAAGTATAATGAAAGAATTTACGTCAAGTTGCTCAGGACGCTTATTAAAAATTTCATCTTCCCGCAGGCTATCACTAAGTTGGAGCGCCTTTAAGCTGTTGCGCAAAGTTTTTCTGCGTTGCTGAAAAGCCATTTTAACAACCTTAAAAAGCATAGATGGATCGCATCCTATGTTTTCAAAATTTTCCTTTCTTCTTAAACGTAATACGCCACTTTCTACTTTTGGCGGTGGGTCAAATACATTTGGAGGAACGGTAAAAAGATATTCTGCATCATAAAATGCCTGAGTTAACACAGAAAGAATTCCGTAGGTTTTATTTCCTTCTTTCTCGCAAATACGTTGCGCAACTTCTTTTTGAAACATCCCCGTTAATTCTATAACCTGATGTTTATATTCTAAAGCTTTAAATACAATCTGTGTAGAGATGTTGTAGGGAAAATTACCTGTGATGGCAAATTGTTGATCGCTAAAAAGCTTTCCTAGATCAAATTTTAAAAAATCTGCTTCAATAACCTGAAGATTATTGTCTTTAATGGCATCAGGATGCGCCAAGGGAAAACTATGGTTTAAATAGATAACAGATTCACTATCAAGTTCCATAGCAAAAACTTGGAAGCCTTTGTGCAATATATATTTAGTAAGTACACCCATGCCTGGACCAATTTCCAAAATATTTGAGTAACCTTTTAAAGTCAGCGTTTCTCCAATCTTCTGGGCAACACCTTCATCTTTAAGAAAATGCTGTCCTAAATGCTTTTTGGCTCTAACACTATTGGGATCAGAATTTTTTTCGAATTTGCTTTTATGATGGTTTTTCATTGCTGACCCTTTTCAAATTGAAATTGTGGAATAGGTAATTGTCTAATTTTGAAATAATTGTTCTGAAATGACTTCAAGCTCTGTTCTAAAAGCTACGACTTTTCCTGAAAACTTAGCACTTTCACCGCGCAAGCGTTCTGCATCCTCTTTATAATAACGGTTAAGTGATTCCTTGCTTTTTGCAGTATATTGTACAGAATATGTGGTTCCTCCCATTTCTTCTTCAATAAGTACTTTGCTCATTAAGGCTTTAAAAAATTTACCGGTAGCAAGAACATTCGGGATGTGTTCATTGCGCATCCAGTAAAGCCAGTCTTTATGCACGCTTTCTTCTACATTAATGGTAACGTTATATATAATCATAATTAAGTATTGCTAAGTCGTTAAGGTATTTTAAAGTTGAATTGTATTTAGTTGATGGCATCGCCTCGAAGCATTCTATATTTTTTTTGTGCGTCTACATAAAAAATACTGTCGGCGAAATTAAAGATAATCTGCTCGTAATATTCTTTAGCTTTCTCTGGCTGCTGCAAAACATCTGCATACAGGTTGCCCAGTCTAAAATAGGCATCATCAGCAAGAATATCCTGCCCATAAAACTGAATAATGTCGAGATAATTAGTTTTTGCTTTTTCAAATTCTTTATTCAGTTCGTATAATTTGGCCTGGGCAAGTAGTGCTTCATCCTCTATGGATTCCCCTTTATGGTCAGTAAGAATTTTGTCATAAGTAGCAATTGCTTCTGTACGTTTATTTTGAAAAGCCAGCAAATCTGCACGCGCAAAAAGTTTAAGGGCGGTTTGAGTAGAATCCTCAAGAGAGTTGTCCGCAATAAGCAGATATAACTCTTGAGCATCATTAGCTATGAGTTGAGTGGCTGACGATTTTAAAACTTTAAGTTGCGTTTGCGCCCATTCAAAATCCCCTTTATAGTAGCTGGTTTTGGCCACTTTAAAACGCGCTTCTTGGGCTAGCACATCGTTTTGAACCTTTTTTTGAACCTGCGAATAGTAAATTAAGGCTGAATTAAATTTTTCATCCAGGACAAGAATATCTGCAAGTTCCATTTTAGTACGCGCTTGCTGAAACCGGGATAGCAGTAAATCTAATGTTTGTCTCAGGTAATTAATGGCCTCTTCCTTTTTATACCGATTAAAAGCTATAAAATGTGCATATTCCAATTGAAGTGATAAAGTTTGTGCTGTTCTTCCATATTTCTGAATCAATTCATCATACTCCTTTTGAATATCGTCGTATTCATCTTTGGCAGCAAATTTTACGCGCAGCTGCAGTAATTTTTGTTCAGCAATAAGTTTAATATCTTGATTAGATGTTGAAGAAATAATAAACTCTAAAATTTCTTCACTAATTTCTGTGTTGTTTTCTTCAATAGTGATCTGTACGAGATCAAGAAGTCCTTGAATATTGTCATCGCTGCGTTTAAATATGGCTTTTTCCTGCAGGAAGGCTTTTTTAAATTCTTTTTGTTGAATAAATAGCCAACTCAACAACCGGTTGTAAATTAAGTCAGGATTTTGTTGAAGCCTTTTTATTACTAGCTTTTTGAAAATAACATTAGCTTCATTTTCAGGGTCCTCTGTTATAAATTGGGAGTAGGTGCGTTGGGCACTCGGGTAAAATTTTTCATCTTTTTGAATGAGGCCTATATACGTATCAAGCATTTTTTCAATATTACCCTGTTCCCCATATATACGTGCCAATTCTAAATCAAAGACTAATTGATCATTAATACCCATAGCCGTGTTGTATGTTGTTACAGCTTGATCGAGCAGGCTATATTTTTCAAATATCCGTCCTATGGCATAGGCATATCTAGGGTTTTGGGAAAGACTGGAAATTGCTTTAGAATACAACTGTTGCGCTTTTTCATTCTCATCTTGAAGCTGGTAATTATATCCCAGTTCTATTTCCATATGGGGAACAGGAATGCCGGAATTAATAATTTTTAATAACTCGTTTTCCGCTTTATCGTATTGCTCAAGTTGTTGATAAGACTGTACAAGCCCAAGAATGTAATTTGTGTTTTGAGGATTTTGCTCAACTAATACCTCATAAGTTGCTGCCGCTTTCTCATATGCACCCTGATCAAAATAATTGCGCGCCAATTGATCGCTCTGACCTGAAGACAGAAAGTACCAAAGTAAACAACCGGTAAGAAACAGGAAGCGTAGCAATTTTGTGTGTTTTTGTAAAGATAGCCAAAAAACAGAGGCTATTTTATAATATCAAAGCCGCAGTAAGGCACAAGAACATCAGGTATTTTAATACCATCTGCAGTCTGATAATTTTCCAGAATACCGGCAAGAACACGTGGCAGGGCCAATGAGCTACCATTAAGTGTATGTGCTAACTGCTTGTTGCCCTCTTTATCTCTAAAACGCAATTTTAAACGATTTGCCTGAAAAGTTTTGAAGTTGGAAACAGAACTTATCTCTAACCAACGATCCTGAGCTGTAGAAAATACTTCGAAATCATAAGTGATCGTGGAGGTAAAGCCTAAATCACCACCGCAAAGTCTCAAGATACGATAGGGCAACTTCAATTCGTCAAGAATGATTTTAACGTGATCTACCATACCATCAAGTGCGGCATCAGAATTTTGTGGTTTTTCAATACGCACAATTTCTACTTTATCAAACTGATGCAGACGGTTAAGTCCACGCACGTGAGCACCATAAGATCCGGCTTCACGTCTAAAGCAAGGTGTGTAAGCGGTACAGGTAATGGGCAGATCACTTTCGTTAAGCAATTCATCCCTAAACATATTTGTAACAGGCACTTCTGCAGTAGGGATAAGATACATATCATCTGCAGTTACGTGGTACATCTGACCTTCTTTATCGGGTAATTGCCCGGTTCCAAAACCAGAAGCTTCATTTACAAGATGAGGCACCTGGTATTCTGTATATCCCGCATCTGTGTTTTTATCTAGAAAATAGGTAATAAGCGCACGTTGTAAACGGGCACCTTTACCTTTATAAACCGGAAAACCAGCTCCGGTAATTTTGTTTCCCAGTTCAAAATCGATTATGTCATATTTTTTTGCCAATTCCCAATGCGGAAGCGATCCTTCTGCCAGAACCGGGACATCTCCTTTTCTAAATATCTCTTCATTATCATCCTCACTCTTTCCTGCAGGAACACTATCCTGTGGTATGTTGGGGATGGTGTAAAGCAAGGATTCAAGTTCTGCTACGGTAACCGTAAGAGTTTCCTGCAGAATTTTAGAATCCTCTTTTAATTTAACGGTACGCTCTTTTAAAATATTCGCTTTTTGTGCTTCTCCACCTTTAAAAAGTTTACCAATCTCTTTTGAGATTTTATTACTTTCTGCTAAGGTGTTATCAAGTTGCGCCTGGGTGGCACGTCGTTTTTCATCAGCGGTTAAAACCTGTTCAAAAACAGGAGCTGCATCAAAATTACGTTTAGTTAATGCTTGAATAAAAGCTTCTTTGTTATCGCGTATATCGGCTACGTGTAGCATGGTTCTGATTTAAGTGGCAAAAGTAAGTAAAAGCCTTAAAATTTAACGGAAAAGGTGGTGAGGAAAAGTAAACCTAGAAAGGATATGCTTCTATGGGCGGGAATTGTTAATCAAAACTTCCGCCTTCGTCAGAATCTGCTTGTTTAGAATCTTCTAAATTAGATGGCATCAACCACTCATTATGGCCAAAGTAATCCCACTTTGCGTGCGCCATATCCACATCTGGATCAATAAGCGTTTCCCATTCGTGATTATTTACCCGTACTCTTGAGTTTACATAAATGGCAATATCTTCTCCCTTGTCCTCATATTGCTTTCTAAGCCTCTGACAAAATTGCCAGATCATATCTGGTTTTGATCCTATTGCGCGTCCTTGTTTACGCGAAAGCATATCCTTATAAGGAATAATTATGCGTTTGCCAGTTGTTTTGTTGTCAACGGTAAAGTGGATGCGACTACTTTTTGAACGTAACATCATTCTCCAGCTTAATCGGTGGCCTTCTTCCGTCCATAAAACATTATCTTTTATAAACCAATGCCTTAGTGGTAGCCCGATTTGAAATGCAAAATAAACCGTAAAAAGTATTAAAACCGGTTTTCTATACCTAGGTAGAATTATCTCATTACCGGTATAAAATTCTTTCTTCTTGAGAAAAATCCTTTGAATAGTTTTCGGCGGAAAGAAAAACAAAATAAAAGCAAGTGAGAGGTAAGGAAAAATACCTATCTGAAATATTATGGAATTAAATAGATGAAAAAATATTGAAATGAAAAAAGCAAACTTGCGAGTGCGTCTCCATAAAAGGGCGGGAATTATAAGCCCATCGTATAAAATGCCCATATAAGCGATACAGTAATGCGCCCATTTTTGCTGCAATATATCTCCTACCAGCCAGTAATCTGCTCGCGAACGCATTAAAAGACCTGGAACAGAAGCATCCAGCCAATCTGGATAAAATTTTGCTACAGAAGCGTACGTATAAACAATCCATAACTGAGCAATTATGACAATATAAACCCAGCGCGGCATAGAAATACTTTTAAGATTGGGATTACGCCAAGCGTCAATAGAAAAGTATCTATTTGCTGGGAGAATGGCCATAATACCCAACAAAAGCATTAATAGGTAATAATGATTATTATAAGAGGATTTTTGCATTAAATAGACCGAAGCCCACATCAATCCATAGGCTACAGTGCTCAATCTATACTTAAAGCCCAGCATTATTAAGACCCCAAATAAACCCATTACTCCGTAATAATAGAGCATTCCGTTGCCTGGCAAAGGTTGTAAAAAATCTAAACCAATAAAATTGAAGGTAAAATCGCCCTCCATTAAAGTGCGGCGAATCCAGCCAGTGGCTATGGCGCCCCAAGCTTCAAGAGTAATTAAAAAACCAAATATTACCCGGAAAACTATAAGAGCACTATTGTCTACCCGAGAATAAAGCCATTTATTTATCATTTAATGTTTCAATATATTTTTTTGAAAATACTTCGTCTGCCTTCATAGCTTCGATCAACTCTTCAACTGTATTGAATTTCATTTCTTTTCTAATTCTCGTCAGTAAATCTATTTGAAGAGTACGATCATAAAGATCCTTATCCAAATCGAAGAAATAGGTTTCTATAGTCAGTTCGCTTCCACCCACTGTTGGATTGGTGCCTATATTCATCATTCCATGGAAATTTTGACCATCTATTTCAGCTTGAACAACATAAACCCCTTTTGCCGGAATAAGCTTGTAATCTTCCTTTAAATGGAGATTAGCGGTAGGATAATTAAGTTTTCTTCCCAAGCCTTTTCCGCGAGAAACAATACCCGTCAACATAAATGGATATCCTAAAAATTCATTTGCTTTAATAATGTTTCCTTCCTCAAGTGCTCTACGTATTTTAGTTGAGCTTATTGCGACATCGTCTATGTCCTGCTTAGAAATTTCTTCAACATCAAAACCAAACTGTTTTCCGAAGCGTCTTAAATCTGTTATATCTGCATTGCGATTACGGCCAAAATGATGGTCATAGCCTATTATTACTTTTTTTGCTTTTAGCTGATCTACTAAAATATCTTTTACAAAAGACTCTGCCGTTAGTCTGGAAAATTCTTTAGTAAATGGATGAACTATAAGATGATCAAGCCCTGTTTTTTCAAGTAACCTAGTACGCTCTTTAATAGTATTAATGAGTTTAATCCCTGTGTCTTTTTGTACTACCATTCTGGGATGAGGAAAAAAAGTAAGAACTACAGATTCATAATCATTGCTTTGTGCGCTGGCGACCAGTCGATCTATGATCTTACGGTGGCCCATATGCACCCCATCAAATGTTCCTATCGTTACTACGGTAGACTTTGTACCGTTAAATTGCTCTGCAGAAGAATGTTCTCTCAATTTATTTACCGTTAAACGTGTTCATGGTATTGTTTATTCCAGCAGTAACAAAACTACTAATAACTTCAGAAGATTTATCAAGACGTTCGGGCAGATCTAGATTTTCATCTTTATCCCATTCTCCAAGAACGTAATCTATCTGTTTACCTTTGCCAAAGCGATCACCTATGCCAAATCTAAATCTATTATAGGTAGTGGTGAGTACCTGGGCTTGAATATCCTTAAGTCCATTATGACCTCCATCACTACCTTTTGTTTTTACTCTTATGGTGCCAAAATCGAGATTAAGATCGTCGGTAATAACCAGAAGATTTTCTAGGTTTATTTTTTCCTTTTGCATCCAATATCGCACGGCTTTCCCGCTAAGGTTCATATACGTATTGGGTTTAAGAAGTATAAGTGTACGACCTTTGATTTTAGTTTTTGCTATATCGCCCAATTTTTCTGTTTCCCATTGAGCATCATTGTCTTTAGCGAAAGCATCTACTATTTTGAAACCGATATTGTGACGGGTATTCTCATATTTAGGGCCAATATTACCCAGTCCAACTATTAAAAATTTTTTCATGGGGTCTGAAACTTCGCTTTTTGCGGATTTTTTATTGCTGAAAATTTTGCCGAAAAAAGCCAACATATATTTATAATTATTAAGCGGAATGTACGCAAATTTAATATTTTGAGCGAAGACCTTTTAGCCTATTTAGGAAAGTCCTTTAATAAAAAAGCATCCGTATTTTACGGATGCTTTTTAAATTATGATTAAAGAAAAATCTATTCTTGAGCAGCGGTTTCTTCGCCTTCAGCAGTTGCTTCAGCTCCCTCTTCTCCTTCTAATTCTTCATCATCTTCAGTATCTTCAACAATGTTACGTGAAGTTCTTACTTGACAAACAACCGTGTTGTCTGGGTGAAGGAATTTCCAGTCTCCTTGTTCAACTTCAGTTATGTAAAGTTTATCACCAATTTTAAGTTTTGTAATATCTGCTACAACATAATCGGGAAGGTTTTTAGGTAATGCCTTAACACGTAAAGTACGGTAGGTTTTACGTAAAACACCACCATTACGAACACCACGAGAGTTTCCTTCATAATGTACGGGAACAGTCATAGCAACTTCTTTACCTTCGAAAATCTGATAGAAATCTACATGAAGAATACGATCTGTCACCGGGTGAAATTGTATGTCTTGTAGGATTGCCATATAGGTATCTCCATTAAGCTCCAATG
>CAXBEL010000080.1:0-17298 GCA_963974735.1 uncultured Flavobacteriaceae bacterium
AATGCAAGACACCACGGTTGATGATGCCGATGTAGATGTCGACGAG
Organism: uncultured Flavobacteriaceae bacterium; assembly: GCA_963974735.1. Lineage (GTDB taxonomy): Bacteria > Bacteroidota > Bacteroidia > Flavobacteriales > Flavobacteriaceae > Leeuwenhoekiella. The sequence continues at coordinate 47 of CAXBEL010000080.1, forward strand.
GATTTATCCTTTACCCAAGAATTGAAAAAACGTTTTATAGAAGGTGGTCCTGGATTTATGGGGATTGTACTTCTTTGTTTAATTCTAGGTTTAGCAATTGCAATTGAAAGAATAATCTTTTTAAACCTTGCTACTACAAATACTAAGAAATTAGCTCAGGATGTAGAAGATGCTTTAAACAGTGGTGGTGTTGAAGCGGCTAAAGAAGTTTGCCGTAACACACGAGGTCCTGTAGCATCTATATACTACCAAGGTCTTGACCGTGTAGATGAAGGCGTTGATGCTGCAGAAAAAGCTGTTGTTGCTTACGGTGGTGTTCAAATGGGACAATTAGAAAAGAATGTTTCTTGGGTTTCCTTGTTTATCGCACTTGCACCTATGCTTGGTTTCATGGGTACGGTAATTGGTATGATCCAGGCATTTGATAAGATTGAAGTCTTATCGTTGCGATTATACTTCAGATATTTTACAACTACATTATTGCTAAGATCGATAGTATCGTTAACGATATGGAAGATGCATCTATCACGCTTATCGATATGTTAGTGAGATACAGAAAGTAATAATCCTTTAAAGACACAATATTATTATGTTATATAAAATATTAAAAATTATCGCATTTATTCTGTCTATCCTAGGTGCCGTATGGCTGGTAAGGATATTGCTGGCAGGAGATGAGGCAATAGCCGGATCTGCAGATTTGCAGAGCGGACTTGTAACGCCTTTTATTTATATTGCTTTTGCGACTTTAGCTATCATCATTATTTTTGTTTTAGTGTTTGTGCTTAAGAATTTGTTTACTCACGGTGCTGCACTTAAAAGTACTTTGATTGGCTTAGGTATATTTGCTGCAATTATATTTATCTCCTTCATGCTTTCAAGTGGAGTTGAGACTCCTATGAGAGATGGAGAAGTACTATCTGCATTTAATTCGCGTTTAGTAGAGACTGGTATTTATACTTTTTATATCCTAGCGGTTGTAGCAATAGGAGCAATGGTATTCTCAGGAATTAAAAAATTAGCTAAATAAGAAAATCATGGCAAAACGATCAGCCCCAGAAGTAAATGCAGGTTCGATGGCAGATATTGCCTTCTTACTGCTTATTTTCTTCCTAGTAACAACAACAATAGATACTGATAGCGGTATTAGCCGTAAACTTCCGCCAGAATTGGATGAAAATCAACCTCCTCCACCAATAATTAAGGAGAGAAACCTTTTTGTGGTGAATGTAAACAGTAATGATGAATTACTTGTTGAGGATGAATTGATGCAATTAAAAGATCTTCGAGCTGCTGCAGTAGCTTTCTTAGATAATGGTGCGGGAGCAGGTGCTGAAGCTTGTAGCTATTGCCAAGGAGCAAAAAATCCAGCTTCATCTGTTAATCCTACTAAGGCTATTATATCATTAGTAAACAACAGAGGTACTTCTTATAAAAGATATATCGCTGTTCAAAATGAACTCGTAGCGGCTTACAATCAATTAAGGGATAGAGAGGCTCAAAAGGCTTTTGGACAATCATTTGTTGATATGGAGTCACGTTATAACGATCCTAGAACTTCTCCCTCTGATAAGGCAAAGCTTAAACCAAGGATTGAACGTATCCGTGAGTTATATCCTGAAAAGTTGTCTGAAGCAGAACCAAAGAAATAATTAATAGAATATTTTAAAATCAAGATATGGCCAAGTTCACAAAGAAAAAAGGCGGAGAATTGCCAGCTATTTCAACAGCATCATTGCCAGATATTGTTTTTATGTTGTTATTCTTTTTCATGGTTGCTACAGTAATGCGTGAGAATACGCTTATGGTAAATAATAATTTACCTACTGCCAATCAGATTGAGAAACTGGATAAAAAGGATTTGGTTATGTATATATATGCAGGTAAACCAAGTCCAAGATATCAAGCAACTTTTGGTAAAGAGGCAAAAATTCAGCTTAATGATAAGTTTGCAGATGTAAATGAAATTCAGAATTTCATTTATGAAGAAAGAGCTGCCAAAAGAGAAGAACTTATTCCATTTCTTACTACTGCTTTAAAAGTAGATGGTGAGACTAATATGGGATTGGTGTCTGATATTAAACAAGAGCTTAGATCTGTAAACGCTTTAAAGATTAATTATGTAACTAAATCTGGAGATGCTGTCCAGAACAACGATTAATCTATACTATATAGAATACTTTAATTAGTTAAGTAAATATAAACGTCCTGATTTATCAGGACGTTTTTTATACATCTAATTTTTACTTGGATAGCCTAAATTTGTGATATGCGTTTCTTCATTATATTCGTTTTCTGCTGCATTTCTTTAACGGCTTCCTATGGTCAGGAAAATGATGCTATAAGTATTTCGACAGATAGTATTGTCGATTCTAGATATAGAGAGGATCAATTCTATCTGGGGGTAACCTTTAATCTTTTAATAAATAAACCAGCCAATATGGAGCAAAATGGCTTCAGTGGGGGATTTCATGCGGGGTTTATTAGAGACATGCCAATTAATAAGCGGCGAAACCTGGCAATTGGGCTGGGAGCTGGGTTTTCAATGAACACATATAATCAAAATCTTTTTGTGGGTGAAGAAGAAAATGGCAACTCAATTTTTTCTATTATAGAACCGCAGCAGGATTATGATAAAAATTGGTTTACAACATACTTGGTTGAAGCTCCACTACAGATCAGATGGCGTACGTCTACAGCTTCTACCTATAATTTTTGGAGAATATATACAGGAATCAAATTAGGCTATATCTATGCTTATAAATTTAATTTTGAGCAACCAGGAAATCATGTAATTCAAACTGACATCCCCGAGTTTGATAGGTTTAGAATGGGGGCCACATTTACCTTTGGCTACGAGACCTTTAATTTTTATTTTTATTATAGTCTCAATCCTTTATTTAGTAATGCATCTGTAAATGGAGAGGCTTTAGAGCTAAATACATTTAAGCTTGGACTAATGTTCTATATTTTATAACCAATATGGGAAAATTAGATACTGAGCAAGACCCCCAATAAGAGTTCCTATTATCAATTCTAGATTAGTATGAGCCCTTGCTTGCAGGCGAGAGGATGCTGCGCCTCCTGTAGCAAACACAAGTAAGGCTATTAGGCTGAGAAGATTACTGTTATAGTGCAGACTTAGGCCAATCACAAAAAATAAAACTCCGCTTATGCCTACCATGTGCAAACTGACCTTAAACTTGAAAAATGCCGCTATAAAGCAAGCTACTGCAGATGCTAAAATCCCTAAAAAGAAAAAGTAGAGCTCAGGAAATTCATATCCATTAATAATTAGTTTTAAAATTACTAAAGTGAGTGCAATATGGGATAGAAGAGGTATCCTACGTTCTCTTACATCTGAGAGAAATATAGAAGAAGCCAATTTTAGGTTTTTCAATAAGTAGTAGAAAAGAATGGGAACTACAATGGTCAAGATTACTAATGCAAAAACCTTAGCATATAGAAATGGTGGAGGAACAAATTTTGGAGTAATGCCAAAATAAATCATCACGCCCAGAAAAGGCATTATCAGTGGATGAAAAAAGTACGAAAAGCTTTTTATAAAAGTCCTCATTAAATTTGTTTACGTAATCTCGCAACAGGAATATCCAGTTGTTCTCTATATTTTGCAATAGTTCGACGTGCTATAGGATATCCTTTTTCTTTCAATATTTTGGCAAGCTTGTCGTCTGTTAAGGGTTTTCTTTTATTTTCTTCCTGTATGGTCATTTCAAGTATTTTTTTGATTTCTCGAGTAGAAACCTCTTCTCCCTGGTCATTGGTCATACTTTCACTAAAAAATTCCTTTATTAGTTTTGTGCCATACGGAGTGTCCACATATTTGCTATTGGCAACACGGGAAACCGTAGATACATCCATATCTATTTCGTCAGCGATATCCTTTAAAATCATGGGACGAAGATTGCGCTCATCGCCTGTAAGGAAAAATTCCTTTTGATAATGCATAATTGCACTCATCGTAATAAAAAGTGTCTGTTGGCGCTGTTTTATAGCTTCTATGAACCATTTAGCCGAATCCAGTTTTTGTTTAATAAACATCACAGCATCCTTCTGCGTTTTGCTCTTTTCTTTGGAAGCCTTATATCCTTGGAGCATATCGCTATATTCTCTAGATATATGCATTTCTGGTGCGTTTCTGCCATTAAGAGTTAGGTCTAGCTCTCCATCAACAATTCTTATATTAAAATCGGGCACAACGTGTTCTACAACTCTTGTATTGCTAGAATAGGAACTTCCGGGCTTGGGATTAAGATGCTCAATTTCTTCTATGGCATTTCTTAGTTGATCTTCAGTTATATCAAACTTCGCTGTTAATTTTTTGTAATGCTTTTTTGTAAAGTGGTCAAAGGCTTTGGTAAGTATATCAATGGCTAAAGAAACTGATTCTGTAGGCTCTTTTCTTTTTAATTGAATAAGCAAACATTCTTCTAAACTTCTTGCCCCCACACCTGCAGGATCCAAATCGTGCACAATGCGAAGTATTTTTTCAATTTTATCTTCTGTGGTATAGACATTCTGTGTAAATGCCAAATCATCCATCACATCGGTTAATGATCTTCTTAAATAGCCGCTATCATCTATGCTTCCTATAAGGAAAATAGCTATTTCATGCTCTTCCTCGTTTAATCTAAATGTGTTTAATTGATTGACTAAATGCTGTGTGAAGGATGTTCCAGATGCATAAGGAATTTGTTTGTCCTCGTCATCTGCACTGTAATTATTAGCATTAAGTCTATAATTGGGAATCTCATCATCAGAAAGATAATCATCTACATTAATATCAACTTCAGTTGTTTCTGAATCATAATCCTCATCAGCCGTATTATCAAACTCATCAAACTCGTCCTTAATTTCTTCCTTGCCACTATCTAATGCAGGATTTTCTTCCAATTCCTGCTTTACGCGCTGTTCAAACGCCTGCGTAGGCAACTGGATGAGCTTCATCAGTTGAATCTGTTGCGGAGAAAGCTTTTGTGAAAGCTTAAAACTAAGCTGTTGTTTTAGCATATTTATTTAATCCTTGTCATACAAAAATAAGCAAATGAGCAAACAAACCCTTCGTAAAATCTGCTTAAGAAGCACGATATTAGAAAGGAGTTTACCAGTACAATTTAAACAAATATGAAGATATGCAACAGGAAGAATTTTAAGGTATAAAAATGCCGTTTTTTATCGCATAAAGTACAAGGCCTGTTCTGTTCTTAAGGCTTAGTTTTTGAAAAATAGATTCTCGATAACCTTCAATGGTTTTAGGACTGAGATACATCAATTCTGCTATTTCCTTATAAGTCATTTCTGTACACGCGTGTTTTATAAACTCTATTTCCCGGTCCTTTAGCTTGACGGGTTCTTTCTCGGGAGCGGCATTTTGTAAAAGATCAACTACTGTGTTTGTGTGGTAATAGCCTACATCTATCACTTCATTTAAGGCTTTTTCCAATATTGTTTTTTGGGTATCTTTAAGAAGATATCCTTTTGCTCCTGCACGTAACATTTTTAAAATTGTTTGCTCCTCCCCATCAACAGAAAGTGCAAGAACTTTAATATCTGCAAAATGGGAAGCCAGGTAGGCAGTTGTATCAATACCATTCATTACCGGCATATTTACATCCATAAGTACAATGTCTGGATGATTACTGGAGTCCTTAAGGAAATTTAAGAGCTCTTGGCCATTTTTACATACAGCGACAACTTCAAAATTGTCAAATTCACGCACCAGACCAGCGATAGCTTCTGAAAGGAGTGTGTGATCATCTACTACTGCAACTTTATTTTTCAATGTTATAGTGTTTTATAATCCAATCTTAAACGTGTGCCGGCTCCCGTTATGGAATCAATAGTAACATTTGCCTGAATCAATTGCGCCCGTTTTTTCATATTAGTTAAACCAATACCTTGATAATTTTCAATTTCATTCTCAAAACCAACCCCATTGTCTTGTGCAGATATAAATAATCCTTCTTGATTAAATTCTATTTTGACATTGAGATTGCTGGCTCTGGAATGCTTTATGGTATTTGTAAAAAATTCTTGCATTATTCTAAATATGACTATTTCTACCTTTTGATCATAACTTATGGGTTCGCCTGTAACAGTCAAATGAGCTTCTAAAAAATTAAGGCGGTTAAAACGTTCTATTTCCATCGTTACTGCCTTTACAAGCGATAGATTGTTTATGGCCTCAGGATTTATAGATTTAGACAGTGCTCTCAATTCTGTTAATCCTCTTCCTATAGTTTCAGATACTTCGAGCATACTTTCTCTATTGCCAGCATCTTGCATATTTTGTGCTTTAATTTTGGCGAGCGTCATTAATTGACCAATATTATCATGAAGCTCCCAGCTTATATTTCTCAGGGTTTCTTCCCTTATTTCTATTTGTGTTTCTGCTATTTCCCTTTCAAATCTTTTTTCGGCTTCCCTGCTTTCGATGAGCAATATATTTTTACGTTTCATAAAAACCGAAAACAGTACAAATACAATTATGCAAAGCAATAAAAGTATAAGTAAACACACTAAAATTATTAGTTCGACCTCTTTTCCGCCCATATAAAACCAATAATAAAAATTAAATTCATCAATATAACAAGAGCAGCTTTAATATAGCTTAAAACAAAATAGAATGATTCAAAATCAGAAATACTTATACTTTTAAATGAAAGTTTAATTTGTTGACTGCACTTTTATTACTTCTCTTGCTTTATAAAAACCATATGCAAAAATTAAATACATTACTGATCCTAAAATCATAGATGTTTTTCTCAGAAATAGAAAGAAAGTTAGTTCAGTTTCTGTAGGGTTTTTTAACCAACCTGTAATGATTACAATCATAATAGGTAGGTCAACCACTAAATATAACAGCGATCCTAAACTAATGTAAAACAGCACATTGTATTTAATATTTAAAAAATCTGTCGAATTTAAAATTTCAATAAGACCGAATAATATAATTATCATAAAAAATAAGGAGGCAATCTGATTTAAAAGTAAGTCGTAAACCATTATAAAATCCCCATAAAACAGGTCGTAAAGAAAGAGCGAAAATATTACCACACTAAAAAAAATAATCCAATTTTTAAATTTTTGGGTATGGATCATTTTCCAGTATAACCAATAAGTAACCCCAAAATATAGTACACTTCTAATATTGAAAAAAAGATGATTATTACCACCATATAAAATATTATAAGCGCCTGAAAATATGTCGTTTAGAGAGTTGTACAGCAAAAATATAATAAACCAGAAAACAGGAGTGTCAATGAACTTTTTAATATAAATAAAACCTACAATTACAGGTATTATTTCACTCACGAGAAGAATGTCGAGAAAGATATTGTGAATTTGATTGAACCGCTCTTCCACTAAAAATCGTTCTCATCATTCTCAGGAGGGGGAATAGAGTGCCATGGTTGCCTGCCATAGAGTTTGTTTCTTTTACCTCCTCATAGCCTTCGCCTTTTAAAATAGAACCAACCATCACCGCTCTTTTCTTCCCGTTTTTTCCTTTGATTATTGCGTAACTCACGGTGTCTTTTTTACCGTCAGCTAAAGTAAATTCAGCTGTAGGATTAAGAAAAATGGTTTCTCTTCCTTTATTTTTCTTGTTAGAAAGGCTATCCTCATATTTGCCAAAGTAAAAGCGCATATCTATGATTTCTACGCCTGCGGAATCAGCTTGCTGCTCAATATATTTTAAGTATTCCTTCAGTTGCTTGTAGGGCATTGCAATTGCACGAGTAGCCTTTTTATAGCGTTTATCTTCCTTTGGGATAGTATCCCCATTTTCAGTAACATTTTCTAAACGTTCTATGAGATCTGCTCGTTTTGTACCGTAATCTTTATAGAGTTTGTCTGCTGTCTGAACGGATATTATATTCTGTGGTTCTTCAACTTCTTTGAGTTCATCATCACAATTGCATTTTGGATTTTCGCAAGATGACAAAATAAGAAGACTTAGCAGCGAAAGCCGCATGGCAATCCGTTTCATAAAGGAGGGCTTTTATTAGTTGGTTCTAAAGTAACCATCTTTTTGCAATAGCGGATAAATCCCCTCAAAAAAGGGGGTTTTTCCCCGTAAAAAAATAGTTGTAATAGGAGAATTAGGAAATTAAAAAAGCCCAGTAATACTGGGCTTTTTTATATTATTTAAAGACTAGAATTCAGCATTTTGCGGCGTTCTGGGATAAGGAATTACATCACGAATGTTAGTCATTCCCGTAATAAATAGAACTAAACGCTCAAAACCTAAACCGAAACCACTATGAACACACGTTCCAAAACGGCGTGTATCTAAATACCACCACAATTCTTCTTCTGAAATATCCAACGCGGCCATTTTCTCTTGTAGGACCTCTAAACGCTCCTCTCTTTGAGAACCACCTACTATTTCACCAATACCTGGAAAAAGAATATCCATCGCACGCACGGTCTTCTCATCTTCATTTAAACGCATGTAAAATGCTTTAATTTTTGCAGGATAATCAAAAAGTATAACCGGGCATTTAAAATGCTTTTCTACAAGAAAGCGCTCGTGTTCACTTTGAAGGTCTGCACCCCATTCTTCAATAGGGTATTTAAATTTTTTCTTTTTATTTGGCTTTGAATTTTTAAGAATATCAATAGCCTCAGTATAACTCACCCTTTTAAAATTGTTTTCAAGAACGAAGCTCAATTTTTCACGAAGTGGCATTTCAGCTCTTTCTGCCTCTGGTTTTGATTTGTCTTCCTGTATTTGACGATTTTCTAAAAACTCGAGATCATCCTGACAATTGTCCATTACGTATTGAACAACTTCTTTGATGAATTCTTCAGCTAGATCCATGTTGCCATCAAGATCGCAAAAAGCAACTTCGGGTTCTATCATCCAGAATTCTGCCAGGTGGCGTGAAGTGTTGCTGTTTTCCGCTCTAAAAGTAGGACCAAAAGTATATACCTTACCTAAACCTAAAGCAAAAGTTTCCGCTTCCAGCTGACCAGAAACAGTTAGATTGGTCTCCTTTCCAAAAAAATCTTCTTTATAATTAATATCGCCATTCTCATCCTTTGACGGATTTTTTAAGTCAAAAGAAGTCACTTTAAACATTTCTCCAGCGCCTTCTGCATCACTTCCTGTAATTACCGGCGTATGCACATAATTGAAGCCGTTCTCCTGAAAATAACGGTGTACGGCATAAGCCAATTTAGAGCGTAACCTCATTATTGCTCCAAAAGTATTGGTACGTACTCTTAGGTGAGCTTGTTCCCTCAATTTCTCCAGAGAATGCCTTTTAGGTTGCAGAATTGTCTTCTTTACATCTTCTGGATCAGCATCTCCTAAGATTGTTATTTGCTGTGCATCAATTTCAACATTTTGTCCACCTCCCTGGCTTTCTACAAGTGATCCTTTAACGGCAATTGCAGCACCTACAGTAATGCGCTTTAATAAAGCGGGATCTGTATTTTCAAAATCTACGACACATTGGAGGTTGTTGAGTGTAGAGCCATCATTAAGTGCTATAAATCTATTAGCCCTAAATGAGCGCACCCAGCCCTTTACTTCAATTTCCTGATGTTTTGCTTCTTCCTTTAAAATATGAATTATAGTGTCGTTCTTCATTATTTTTTATTTCGTAAATAGTGGCAACAAAGATAATTTTTACACCTAAGCCTGCCAAGTTGTTTTAAATGCTGTTTAGAAAACTAATTATCTGTTTTTTCTTCGTTTTCTGATTCCTCAGAATCTTCACTGTCAATAATTTGTAAGCTAGGTTCTTTAAAGACTTCCTTGTTGGCAATATTCCGCTCTAAAGAGAGTAGAAGTGATGGTAGTAAAAGTAAGTTGGCAAGCATTGCAAACAATAAAGTTGCTGAAACAAGGCCGCCTAAAGCTACAGTACCTCCAAAACTACTTATCATAAATACAGAAAAACCAAAAAAGAGCACAATTGAAGTATAGAACATACTTACCCCTGTTTCTCTTACAGATGCATAAACAGAACGTTTAATCTTCCATTTACTGGTACGAAGTTCTTGTCTGTATTTTGCCAAAAAGTGAATGGTATCATCTACCGAAATTCCAAAAGCAATACTAAATACTAGAATAGTTGAAGGTTTTATAGGAACTCCAAGATATCCCATTAAACCTGCAGTTATGATAAGCGGAAGCAAGTTAGGTATTAAAGAAACAAGAATCATTTTAAGCGATCGGAACATCCAAGCCATAAATAATGCAATAAGCAAAATTGCTAGGGATAAACTTATTATAAGATTTGTGACCAAATAATTTGTTCCCTTTTGAAAGACCAGTGCTTTACCTGTTAGCGTTATATCGTACCTGTCAGAAGGAAAAAGAATATTAATTTTATTCCAAAGGTTATCTTCAACAATCTCCATTCGATCTGTGCCTATATCCTTCATAAAGGTGGTCATACGTGCATATTGACCTGTAGAATCCACATAGCTATCAAGAAGCCCTGCTTGATTTGAAAAACTGCTGGCGTAAGGCAAAATGAAATTTCTTTCGTTAGATGAAGGCAACTGATAGTATTCTGGAGATCCATTATAAAATGACTGCTTGGAATATTTTACCAGATTTACAACAGATATAGGTTTGGAAAGTTCTGGGATTTCGGAAATTGTTTTACCCAATTCATCCATTCGTTTTAAAGTTGGGAGTTTAAGTACTCCTTTAGGACGTTTCGTATCGATTAAAACTTCCAATGGCATGATACCATCAAATTCCTGCTCAAAGAATTTGATGTCCTCATAAAAGCCTGTGTTTTTAGGCATATCCTCTATTAAACTTCCCGAAACCTTAATTTGGGAAATCCCTATCATACTTAATGTAAGTAAAACAATGGCCACAATATAGATTGTTATACGCCTATGTTGAACCATATTGACCATCCAGTTCACAAAGCTTTCAATCCAGGATTTACCTAAATGCTTTAAATGACGCTCCTTGGGCGGAGTCATGTAACTGTATACGATGGGAATTATTAATAAGCTCAAAAGAAATATTGCAATAATATTTATTGAAGCGACTATACCAAATTCTTTTAGAAGTGAACTTTTGGTTAAAATAAATGTTGCAAAACCAGAGGCTGTGGTAATGTTTGTCATTAAAGTAGCATTACCTACCTTAGTTATGACACGTTGCAGAGCCTTGATTTTATTCCCGTGATTTTTATATTCCTGCTGATATTTATTTATAAGAAAAATACAATTAGGTATTCCTATTACTATAATTAGGGGAGGAATAAGAGCCGTAAGGACTGTAATTTCATATTTAAGTAATCCTAAAAACCCAAAAGCCCACATTACGCCAATTATAACCGTAATCATAGAAATAAATGTCGCTCTATAGGATCTGAAAAAGAAAAAGAAAATTAAAGATGTAACCAGAAGAGCGCCACCTACAAAAAGACCAATTTCATCAATTATATTTTGACTATTTAGCGTACGTATATATGGCATACCACTGGTACGTACACGTATACCTGTTTCGTTTTCAAAATTTTCAATAAGCGGAATAAGATCTTCAATTATAAAATCTTTTCGCGCAGCGGTATTAACTATATCTTTTTTAAGATAAATAGCGCTTCGTATTGTTCCTGTTTTTTTATTGTAAATCAACCCTTCGTAAAACGGAAGGTTATTAAAAAGCTGCTTGCGGTAATTCTCTGCTTCGCCAGTATTTTTTACAGGATTTTCTATAAAAGATTTTAAGTCAAACCGTTTAGGATCCTCTTGCTTCTCAAGAAGTTTTAAGTCTTTGAGGGAAACTGACAGCGCTACTTCATCAAAAGCACTAATCTTTGAAGAAAGATCATTCCATTTATTTAGGACGTCAGGGGTGAATAAAGTAGAATCCTTGATACCAAAAACGATAAGGTTGCCCTCTTCGCCAAACTGATCCAGAAATTTCTGATATTCTATATTTACCTCGTGGTCATCTGGCAGCAGATTTGCTTCTGTATAAGTGAAGCGCATATATTGCCATTGTGTAGATAGAAAAATGGTTATACCAATAATAAACAGTACAATAAAAAGGCGATTTCTTAAAATGATACGGGCAATGGCATCCCAGAACCCATAGCTAAATAGCTTAGTCATCAGTAGATTTTAACAGCGGCAAAGGTACTTATTTTTAAACCTTTATAAATGGCTAAATTGGAGCTTTTTAAAGCTCTAAATAAAAGGTAAATTTAAAGGCAATATTGTCTTCAAAATCTGGCAAATGATACGCTCCATAACGATAGGTTAAACTTGTACCGAAACCAAACAGGATCTTATTAATTTCAAAACCAGATTCAGTAAACCCTTTCTTCAAAGAATTAAAAGTTACGTCGAGATGATCTTCAGGATTACGAATATCACCTATGGCATAACGGGTGATAAAAACCATTTCCGGCTTAAATTTCGCTCCTATATTAAATGGCCTTAATCTGTGTTTTACTTGAAGCGAAGCTATGCGGTCTGAAAAAAACTCGCCAAAATACATGGTTTCAAAACTGTTTATCCCTGCAACAGAAAAACGCTGCATAATAGTTTCTTTAGTAGGGGCGTTAGGATATGCGTGATATAAATGTGTAAGTGGTAAATCACCAAAAGCTGCTTTTCCCTCAATTAGAAATTCGGTGGTAGATTGATTTAGCCTTTCTAACTGATAGAAAAATTTAGCTCCAACACGGGTGAAATTAAAATCCCCATTTAAAACTCCAGAAAATCCTTTGGAAACTTGTGCAGTTATTTTTGGGTATCCATCATAAATTTCTGCAGTTCCTTTTTCAGAACGCATAAATTTGCTTGATGGGCTCCAGCGTAAACCAAAAGTGGCTTCTGTTATGATATAATCTCGATAGGTTTCTCCGTTATTCAAAAATCTATAAGGAGTCGTCTGTTTAATATCTACATTGGCAATTTGAAGTTCTGATAAAACCTTAGGAGTAATTTGAAATTCTTGATTAAGTCTGATGGTTTTATGGTCAAAAAATTGGGTAATGTTGACAAGCCGAGGTTCAAAAAGAGAATAAACCCTTCTATCTGTTAGGTAATTATAACTTCCTACTTCTTGAAGGTCATCACTATAGGAAATACTAAGCCATGCGCCGTGAGATTCATTTAAGAGAACCCCTCCGCCAAAACCATATTTAAAATCCTGGTCCTTAAAGCCATAGGCTCCATAGCCTTCTAATCTAAATTGCTTAGAAAATTTAGCATTGGTTATTCCTCCCAGCCCCAATCTAAGGCCTTCATAATTGTTGTATTTTATGGGGTAAGTAAGATCAAAATCAAAAAAATCCAGAGTATAATAACCTATACCAAAATTATTAATGACGGATAGACGCCTTTCAATATTTTCGGCTTCTACTAAATCACCTAGATAATCAAAACTGTTTATATCTTCTTCTGTAAGGGATTCTGATCTGTATTGTGCCCAGAAGGCATCTGGTTGATTTTCCGCTTCGGGAATGACTTCTATAGCTAGATTAGGATGGTTTGGTTTCTCAATTGGAGAAAAATTAAAATCAGTGTTTACTGAGGTAGATATGAGATGGCGTCCTTCAATTGCTTCTTTTACCGGGTCATTTTCAATGGTTCCCATAGATACTTTTCCTCTAAACATGGAAAGTCTTTTAGAATTTTGACCTTTTTCTATATAAAGTTTATTTGCTTTAGGCATATAGAGGTCTAAAGAATCAATGTACTTATATTCCTGTTCGATATTTACAACTAACTCATCATGAAGGTCTATTTGTGCCTTTTGAATGGCTAGTGTTTCTGCATCTAACCAAATTATGCCTTCCAAGCCAGGTATTGTTTCAGGCCGTTTCGGTTTAACTCTTATAGCGTAACTGCTGCGACCTAAAATAGTTGTGTCTCTTATAAATGAATAATCATAGTTTTTAAGGCCTCGAGACGAAAGTGGGCCTGCATATCTATAATTAAAAATCACAAAATCCTCATCATAAAAAGATCTTGATTGTAGGGTTATGGCAAGAACTTCATATCGAGGTTCTTTGAAACCTGCCATGTTTATTCCTAAAACTGTTTCTTTAAAACCGTTCGCTTGGCTGTATTGATTATTTGAAATCTTTTCGGCAAAAAATGAATGTGCATTTTCATTTTTTTGTAAAGAATCTGTAATTACTGTTTTCTCATAGGTAGTATAACTAAAGTTTTCCAAAGATTCTTGTGGATTATTCTCAGAACTTTGAAGAATTGCTTTGGTTATTAATACTTGAATATCAGTATTTTCTTGAGAAAATACGTTTTGCCCTACACTTAAGAAGAATAACGATAAAAAGAGGAGGAGTGTTTTATGCATAGACTGTTAAGCCCTAATTGATTGGCACTAAAAATACCAAAAAAAGAGCGACCCTAAGGTCGCTCTTGGCATTAGTTTAACTGTTTTAGACGGTAAGAATTTCTTTTTCTTTGATAACCAAAATATCCTCTACCTTCTTAATATATTTATCGGTTAAATTCTGAATATCAATCTCTGCATTTCTGCAAATATCTTCAGCTAAACCGTCTTTTTCAAGTTTTTTGATCTCATTATTCGCTCCTTTACGGTCATTACGAATCCCGATTTTAGCATCTTCAGCTTCAGCTTTAGCCTGCTTTACCAAGTCTTTACGGCGCTCTTCTGTAAGCGGAGGAACATTAATAATCACATTATCCCCATTATTCATAGGATTGAACCCAAGATTTGCATTTATAATGGCTTTCTCTATTTCGCCAATCATTGCTTTTTCCCATGGTTGAATAGAAATTGTACGGCCGTCAGGTGTATTAACGTTTGCCACCTGTGTAAGTGGAGTTTGACTCCCATAATAGTCAACCATTACATTGCCTACCATAGAAGGGGTTGCTCTACCTGCACGTATATTTACCAATTGTTTTTTAAAATGTGCAATTGCTCGATCCATAGCCTCTTCAGTGCTTTCCAGAATCAATTGAATGTCTTCGTTCATAAATGAAATTTTGTTGACGAAAAGTCAAAAATTACGCCAAATGTAATAAATTATAAATTTACGGTGGTACCTATATTTTCTCCGGAAACAACTTTTAATAGATTCCCTAATTTGTTCATATCAAACACGATGATGGGAAGTTGGTTTTCCTGACTAAGCGTAAATGCGGTAGTGTCCATTACTTTTAGACCTTTGCGAAGAACGTCATCAAAGCTAATGAAGTCAAATTTTGTAGCTTTTTTATCTTTTTCGGGATCATTGGTATAAATTCCGTCAACCCGAGTTCCTTTTAGGATAACATCTGCATTAATTTCTATAGCGCGTAAAACAGCTGCTGAATCTGTTGTAAAATAGGGGTTCCCAGTACCACCACCAAAGATTACAACCCTACCTTTTTCTAAATGGCGCATTGCCTTACGTCTTATAAAAGGTTCGGCAACTTCGTTTATTTTTATTGCACTTTGCAAACGGGTAGGGATACCAGCATCCTCCAGCGCACTTTGAAGCGCAAGACCATTAATTACAGTAGCAAGCATTCCCATGTGATCTCCCTGAACACGATCCATTCCGCGACTTGCTCCTGCTACACCTCTAAAAATATTACCTCCTCCTATAACAATGGCTACTTCAACACCACTGTCAACAACATTTTTTATTTCGGCAGCGTATTCAGCAAGACGTTCTGGGTCTATACCGTATTGGCGTTTGCCCATTAAAGCTTCACCAGATAATTTTAAAAGTATACGTTTATATTGCATAGTCAGGGAAAATTTTTGGCAAATATACGGTTAAATGCTTATGCCGAAAAGAAAGAATTTTGACCAAAGAAAAAACCACCTGTAAATACAGATGGTTCTATAAAATATATTGTGAAAAGAATTAAGCTAAAGCTACGCGCTCAAAGGCTACAACTTGCACATCGCCCAATTCGGCTTTTACATATTCTGCAACAGTTTGCTTGTTTTCTTTAATAAATGCTTGATTTACTAAAGTGTTATCTTTAAAGAAACGATTAAGTTTACCCTTAGCGATATTGTCAAGCATTGCTTCTGGTTTTCCTTCTTGGCGAAGTTGATCCTTAGCAATCTCTATTTCTTTATCGATTGTTTCTTGGTTTACACCAGATTGATTAAGAGCAACAGGATTCATAGCAGCTGCCTGCATAGAAACATCTTTTGCGACAGTCTCTGCTTTATCTCCACCAGCCGAAAGACCAGTTAGGACAGCAATTTTATTTCCTGCGTGGATGTAATAACCTACGAAAGGCGCTTCTAAAGTTCTAAAGTCTCCAATTTCAAGTTTTTCACCTACAACACCAGTTTGCTCGATAATTTTTTCCTCTACGGTCATGTTATCAAATTTAGCTGCAAGAAATTCTTCTTTAGAATTATAGTCTAGAGCGATATCAGCCATTTTATTGGCTAATTCCACAAAAGATTCGTTTTTTGCAACGAAATCAGTCTCACAGTTTAAAGAAATGATAACGCCTTTAGAGGCATCTCCATTTACTTTAGCGATAACCGCACCTTCAGATGAATCACGATCTGCACGTTTAGCAGCGATCTTTTGACCTTTTTTACGTAGAATCTCGATAGCTTTATCGAATTCACCGTCTGCTTCAACCAGTGCATTTTTACAATCCATCATACCGGCACCGGTAGTCTTTCTTAATTTATTAACGTCTGCGGCTGTTATTTTTGCCATTTTTGTATACTAGTTTTGGTTAAAAAAAAGTCGTTTAGTGATATGCAAAGATGCAGTACTAAACGACTTTAAGTATTATCAAATTGTTAATTAAGCCTACTCTTCTTCGTCGTTAGCAACAGTTTTAGCTTTTGCCTTTTCAGCTTTCTTAGCTTTAGGTTTAGCCTCTTTGTTACCACTGTCTTTGTCTTTTCCAGCTTTACGCTCAGAAAGACCAGCAACAATTGCATCAGCAACTGTAGAGATTATTTTTTCAATAGACTTAGAAGCATCATCATTAGATGGGATAGCATAATCTACCTGACGTGGATCAGAGTTAGTATCAACCATCGCAAAAATTGGAATGTTTAATTTCTGAGCTTCTTTAATCGCAATGTGTTCACGCTTAATGTCAACTACAAATAGAGCAGCCGGTTGACGTGTCATATCTTCGATAGAACCTAAGTTCTTCTCTAATTTGTCACGCATACGGTTAACCTGTAATTGCTCTTTTTTAGATAAGGAGTCAAAACGACCATCTTGTTTCATACGATCTACAGTCTGCATTTTCTTAACTGCTTTACGTAT
>CAXBEL010000081.1:0-17246 GCA_963974735.1 uncultured Flavobacteriaceae bacterium
GATAATAATATTGTACCCACAGGTGGAAGCATTACACTTACAAAAGAAGAATATACTGAAAACCCTATTTATATAACTAAAACACTGGATGTAAATGGTCAAAAAGTGGGATACATTATGTACAATGCTTTTACTGCAAATTTTGATGAAGATTTAAACAATGCTTTTTCAGAACTTAAGGCTGAAGGAATAACAGAGCTTGTGCTTGATTTACGCTATAACGGTGGGGGTTCAGTACGTACAGCGACCGATCTTTCTGCTATGATTACTGGTCAATTTGGTGGCGAAATTTTCTCAACTGAAGTTTGGAACCCGCAAATTCAAGCAATATTAGAAGAAAATGATGCAGAAAGTCTTGAGAACCGTTTTAATACTAATTTACGCTCAGGAACTTCTATTAACACCCTTAACCTTAATCGCATATTTGTTCTTACAACCGGAAGTACGGCTTCTGCTAGTGAACTTGTGATTAACGGACTTGATCCTTACATAAGTGTTGTGCAAATAGGGACAACCACAACAGGTAAATTTCAGGCGTCAACTACTTTTTACGATTCTGAAGCTCCTAATTTTCAACGTGATGGTGCAAGCCCAAATCACTTCTATGCTATTCAGCCTTTGATTTTTACTTCGGCTAATGCTAATGGTGTAACCGGTTTTGTAAACGGTTTAGAACCAGATATTGAACTGAGTGAGACAATTAGAAATTTTGGAGTTTTAGGGGATCCTGAAGAGCCTTTACTTGCTGCCGCACTTCTAGAAATAAGCGAAGGTAGGGCAGCTCAAAAAATTGGAGGATTAGGACTTGAAGTTATAGGTGAACGTAAAATGAATGATCCCAATTATCAAAGAATGTATGTGGATCTCCAGAATAAATAAGGATTTAAATATTATTTAAACTAAAATCCCCCATTTAAAAGTGGGGGATTTTAGTTTCTATGTGTATTAGTTTATAAAGCCAAGGTAAAACCAAATCTTATATTTCGGCCTTTAGTTGTATAACCTACCAATTCTAAATACTCTTCATTGAATATATTATTGATACCAACAAAAAGTTTAAGCTTGTTATTCAATACTTTTTGACTTACATAAAAATCGAGTAATCCATAAGAATCCAACAGCACATTTTCTCCAGTTGTAAAGTCACTGTCGGTACGCTCCCCATTAAACTGATAACTTAGCGAGGCAAATGAAGTTGATGTAAAATCAAATCCCAATTGGGCATTTACTTTATGTTTTGGGATACGCAAAGCCGGTTTATCTTTATTCTCAGTAAAAGTGTAGTTTGCTCTCAAACTAACCTTATCAAAGGGCTTCGATTCCAACTCTACTTCTACTCCTTCTACTGTAAAGTCTGTATTCACATTCTGATATTGACTTTCAAAGGTGTCAAAGTTTATTGTCACATAGTCTATAAAATTTTCTTCCAATCTACTAAAGTATGTTCCACTTACTCGTAATAAATCACCTGTATTCCATTCTAAACCAGCTTCAATAGTACGGTTTTCTTCTGGCTGCAAATTTGGATTAGGACCAAAAGCCCCGTACAATTGTGTTAATGATGGAGCAATAAATGAAGTTGCATAACTTCCAAAAAATTTATAATAACCATCACCGTTTTTAAGAGTATAGGAAGGATTTAAGCTATAAGTAAGTTGTGAGCCGTATTCACTATGATTATTTAGTCTTGCGCCAGCGTTTAAATTTAATCCAAAGTCTGAAATGTAAACTACATTCAGATAAGGATCAGCATTTGAGGTTTTCTGTATTTCGCCAAAATCTGTTTTGCCTTCTATGTAGTTAAATCCTAAAACGGTATAAAACTTCTCGTTAAAGGTGTAACGATTATAAACGTCTAAAATATAACTGTTCGAATCATAAGCATCTGGAAAATTAGAATCAAACAATCTTTTAATGCTGTTATATGCAGTATTAACGGTCAAACTCCCATTATTATATTTATATAACGATGAAAGTCCCGCACGCATCTGTTCGCTTTCTGAAGTAAACGGAGCATCTTCACGAGGAAATGAATTATCGTACGCAGAATCATAGTGATCATACATACCATAAACCGAAACCTTTAGATTATCACTAAATGAATAACCCAGCTTTACATTCGCATTATATCTGGAAAATGGATCTTTCTCCTCACTGTCTTCATCAATTACCGCTGAAAGACCATCTGTATATTGATTGCCAAAGCCAGCCAAATAAGAAAATTTATCGACTGTTCCATTTACCGCTACTCTATTCTGAAAATCATCCAGGCTAAAATCCCTATCATTCTGAGACTCATTAGTACCAGCAACAGAAGTGAATTGAGCAGAAATTACATCTTTTGAGGCTTTTTTAGTAGTAATATTTATCACTGCAGTAGCAGCACCGCTACCATAAAGTGTACTGGCAGCACCTTTTATGACTTCAATACTTTCTATACTATTAATATCCAACAATCTCAAATCAAAATCATTGGCAATATTTGAGGGGTCTGTAAGCTGCACGCCATCTATAAGTACTAAAACCTGCCTGTTATTTCCTCCACGCACAAAATAGCTTAGGTTTTGCCCCGCGTTGCTTCTGCTTCCATTGATTTCAATACCAGAAATGGTATTTATAACCTCTGCCACGGTTCGACCCTGATTTTTCTCAAGCTCTTCCAGGGTAATTTTGTAAACAACCTTACCACTGTTTTCGCGGTTTAGTTCAAATTTTGAGTCGGTAACCACGACTTCATCCAATTGTTCTGCATCCTGTGCAAAACCGGTTAGGCACGCCAAAAGACTGGCACCTAAAACATAATTTTTGGTTTTCATTTAAAAATTGTTGTACGGAAAAAGGTATGAAGCATCCTTCATACAAACCTTTATCCCGAAGGTTTGACAATAGCGAATTGCGGCAGGTCTCCTGACTTGCGTATAAAGATTCACCTTCCCATCCTTTAATTTTATGGACAGTGGTTTAAAGAGTAATCTTTACCGTCTGTTTAAAACAGACTAAGCTTACAGTTGCGGGAACAGCTCAGGATTTATTGAAAACTTATAACCTTTTCAAATCACCTGATTCCCTTTTAAGAGCGCCTCCACGAGGGTTAGCGCTCACCAAAATTCAGCTGCGAAGATAAACAAATCACATTCTGCTTAAGCATAATTTTAAATAATCTTACTTTTGAGCGATGTTCAATCCCAATACATATTTAGTTAAACAAATTAGCGTGTTCAAAAACAACAAATTAGCCGGGAACCCTCAAGCAGGACTTCAATTATTTATAAGTAAAAAATATGTGCTGTTATTTGTCTTACTACTAATTTTAGGATGTAAGCAAAAAGAAAAAACTTTACAAAACTCAAATACCAAAGGGAAGGAAATCGCTATAAATTATGCCGAAGGTTTTAAAATAACAGAATACAATAATTTTAAGATTATAACAGTAACCGAAGCTTGGCCAGACAGTGATCAGACGTTTAAATACGCCTTGTTAAAAGAGGAAACCTCATTGCCAGATTCTATAAAGGCAGATGCAGTAGTGCATATTCCTATAAAATCTATCGTGGTTACTTCTACCACACATATTCCTTCTTTAGAAATGCTGGGTGTAGAAAATACTTTAGTAGGATTTCCCAATCTAGATTATATATCCTCTCCCAAAACCAGATCAAAGATCGCTCAAAATAAAGTGTTAGAATTAGGTCAAAATGAATCTATTAACACAGAAACAACATTAGAACTTAATCCTGATCTTATTGTAAGTTTTGGCGTGGAAGGTCAGAATAAAGCACTTAATTCTTTAGAAAGGGCAGGAATACCAATTGCTTATAATGGAGACTGGGTAGAGCATCAACCTCTGGGCAAAGCAGAATGGATTAAATTTTTTGCTGCGTTTTACGACAAACAGGATTTAGCAGATTCCATTTTTAAAACTATTGCCAATAAATATGAAGAAGTCAAAACATTGGCAAATAAGGCAGATCAGAAACCTACAGTTTTGAGCGGTGCTATGTTTAAAGATGTTTGGTATTTACCTCACGGGGATAGTTGGGCTGCAAAGCTAATAAAAGATGCTAATGCAGATTATTTATACAAAGATTCTAAGGGTACCGGCAGTATTGCTTTGAGTTTAGAAGAAGTACTGGACAAAGGTCAAAAAGCAGATTTTTGGATTGCTCCTAATTCATTTGATTCTTATTCTTCTCTAAATGGTACGAGTTCTGTGTATTCAAAATTTAAGGCCTTTCAAGATAAAAAAGTTTATGGCTTTGCTTCGGCAAAAGGAGAAACTGGGGGACTTCTATATTATGAAGTCGCCCCTAATAGACCCGACTGGGTTTTGCAGGATTTAGTGCATATTTTTCATCCTTCTCTTTTACCAGATTATAAACCTCATTTCTTTCAACCACTTGCAGAGTAATTCAAAACATACACGGGCTTTTATAATTCTGAGCTTAATTGTGATCCTTGCATTTTTGACCAATATTAGCCTGGGATCTGTAAGCATACCTTTAAATGAAATTTTAAGTACGCTTACCGGCAGTGAAGCCAGCAAGCAGTCTTGGCAGTATATAATAATAGATTACCGTTTGCCTAAAGCATTGACAGCGGTTTTTGCCGGTAGTGGTCTTGCAGTTGCAGGATTAATGATGCAGACCTTATTTAAAAATCCATTGGCTGGACCTTTTGTTTTGGGAATCAGTAGCGGAGCAAGTTTAGGTGTTGCTTTATTTATTCTTGGTGGTAGTGCATTAGGATTGTCGGCATCGTACCTTAATGGAAGTTGGGGAACCATCCTCTCTGCTAGTCTTGGAAGTTTTTTAGTACTAAGCGTTGTTATTCTTGTTGCCGCGCGCGTTAGAGATGCTATGGCATTACTCATAATCGGTTTGATGTTTGGAAGCTTAACGGCTGCCGTGGTTAGCATTCTAGCTTATTTTAGCCCTGCAGAGGAATTGCAGCGTTATATATTTTGGTCCTTCGGAAGCCTTGGCGATATTTCCTGGCGTGGGATGGGAATTCTTTCGGTGTGCTATTTTATAGGTATTATATTGGCTTTTTTTACACTAAAAAATTTAAACAGTCTGTTATTAGGTGAGTATTATGCTAAAACTATGGGCGTCCAGCTCAAAAAAAGCAGATTTCTAATTATAATCGCTACTAGTATTTTGGCGGGAAGCCTTACCGCATTTACAGGTCCAATAGCATTTATAGGTCTGGCTGTACCACATTTGATAAGACAATGGTTTAATACTGCAAATCACTGGGTTCTTATGCCAGCTTGTTTGCTTGGCGGTGCATTGTTAATGCTAATTTGCGATGGCATAGCTCAAGCTCCTTTTAGCCATTTTACCTTACCTATTAATGCGATAACTTCATTAGTTGGAGCACCTGTCGTTATCTGGCTTCTAATTAGAAAAAAGAAACTTTTATTCTAACTATGGAAGTAAATACAAATACGGAATCCTTAAAAGCTAGATCGGTTTTAAAAACTGATAATCTTAGTATTGGTTATTCTTTAAAAAAGAGTCAAAAGATTATCGCAGAAAACATTGGTTTAAATCTTATTGAAGGAAGTTTTATTGGTTTAGTGGGTATAAATGGATCCGGGAAATCCACACTTCTCCGTTCACTAACAGGATTACAGGAAGTTCTTAGAGGATCAATTTATTTAGAAGGTGAGAATATCAAAAAGCTTTCTTCTGAAATTCTATCAAAAAAAATAAGCGTTGTTCTTACTGGTCAGGCCATTTCAAAAAATTTGAGTGTTTCTGAACTTGTGGCTTTAGGCCGCCAACCCTACACAAATTGGCTAGGTAAACTGAGGGAAGAGGACATTGAGATTGTAAAAAACTCTTTAAAAGCTACCGAATTATATGAATTAAAAAATGAGAAGTGCCATACGCTGAGTGATGGCCAATTGCAACGTGTTTTGATTGCCAGGGCTTTGGCACAGGATACTGAAATTATAATTTTAGATGAACCAACCACCCATCTTGACCTGCATCATAAAGCTTCCATATTAACATTATTAAAGGAGATCTGTAAAACAACGCAAAAAACTATTCTCTTTTCTACACATGATATAGAACTCGTGCTTCCGCTCTGTGATCAGATTATTGTGATGCATAAGAGACAAGCGCTTATGGATACACCGGAAAATCTAATTTCTGATGGTACTTTTGAAGCTATATTTCCAGAAGACATCATTGGTTTTGATGCGCCTTCCAAAAGGTTCTTTCTTAAAAATAAGAATTAGCTACTTCTACAGGATGATTATTCAAATCTTATCTTTGAATAATTTGAATATAATGTCAAGTACATGAATGAGAACTTGTTTATTTTATTAATTGCCCTAATAGGACTCGGTATGGGTGGATTCTTAGGATATTTCATTTCCAGTATTAAAAAGAAGGGAGAGACTAAAGTGCTGGAGGAGCGCCTAACTCAACAAAGTTATCAATTTAAACGGGTTGAAAAAGTTTTAGAAGAAACTAAGGATGAGAAAAACAATTTATTGAGTGAGATAACAACCGTCCAAAATGTCTTGACCACAAGAAATGTGGAGTTTGAAAATCTTAAGCAACGTATATCTGAAAAAACACAGGAACTGGAACAATTGCAGGAAAAATTCACAAAGGATTTTGAAATTGTAGCCAATAAATTACTTGAGGAGAAATCCAATAAATTCACAATTCAGAATAGAGAAAATCTAGACATAATTTTAAAACCGCTGCAGGAAAAAATAAAAAGTTTCGAAACAAAGGTTGATGAAACAAATAAAGAAAGTATAGGAAGACACAGCGCGCTTCAACAACAAATTATAGGTCTTGCAGAATTAAATATGCAGATGAGCAAGGATGCAGATAATTTGACAAAAGCGTTAAAAGGAGATTCAAAAATGCAGGGCAATTGGGGAGAGTTGATCTTAACCCGTGTTTTAGAAAAATCAGGACTCGAAAAAGGCAGGGAATATACGGTGCAGGATAGCCACAACACTCCAGATGGAAAGCGATTACAGACCGATGTGCTTATACATTTACCAGACGGGAAGAAAATGATTGTAGACAGTAAAGTCTCTCTAGTTGCTTTTGAACGTTTTGTCTCTGAAGAGGATGAAACGCAAAAATTAATTTACCTAAAACAGCATATTCTATCCATAAAAAAACATGTTGAACAGTTAAGCGCAAAACAATACCATGTTTTGCTGGATGATAGTCCTGATACTGTTTTTATGTTTGTACCCATAGAGCCTGCTTTTGCAATAGCTGCTGCCAGTGAGCCTAATTTATACGAAGAAGCTTTTAGCAAACAGGTCATAATTGTAACTCCCTCAACCCTCTTTGCTGCATTGCGACTGGTAGATAATCTATGGCAAAATGACCGTCAGAAAAAAAATGCCATAGACATTGCGACTCAAGCAGGTAATTTATACGATTCTTTTAGTAATCTTACCGAAGAATTATTAAAAATGGGCAGACAGATTGGAACCGTCCAAAAAACGTATGAGGGAACCCTTAAAAAACTAACTGGAAAGGGAAACCTTATTACCAAAGTTGAAAAATTAAAAAAACTTGGAGCTAAAGCCAATAAGCAATTGGATCAACAATTACTAATTCAAGCTCGAGAAGAAAAAGAAACTAACGAAGAAAATCAATTATGAAAAAAGTATTGGGAATAATTTTAGGAGGTATTTTACTGCTTGCTATAGCTTTTTATTCATTTGTATATTTTGTTACCTACAGCGAAGGGACAAGAGCCGGAGAACTCATTAAATTTAGTCATAAAGGGGTAATTGTAAAAACCTGGGAGGGACAAATAAGTCAGGGTATAAGTGGCGCACAAATATTTGATTTTTCTGTTTTGGATAAAAACGACGACGTTATTGAAAAATTGAAGGAATATCAAGGTAGCTATGTGAAACTAACCTATGTAGAGCGCTATGCTACCTTCTTCTTTTGGGGGGACACACACTATTTTGTCACCGAGGTAGAAATGGAGCAGTCTCCGCATTTTAACCGTAAATAATATGGCAGAAACGTATAAAAGAATAGCAGATTCAAGAGTTACAATTTCTGAATTGATGCTGCCTTCACACACTAATTTTAGCGGTAAAATTCACGGCGGCTATATTTTATCTCTAATGGATCAGATAGCTTTTGCCTGTGCTTCTAAACATTCAAGTAATTATGCAGTTACCGCATCTGTAGACACCGTTGACTTTCTAAAACCTATAGAAGTTGGTGAACTGGTGGTTATGAAGGCATCAGTGAACTATGTGGGTCGTACTTCTATGGTAATAGGAATACGCGTAGAAGCAGAAAATATTCATACCGGTGAAATAAAACATTGTAATTCCTCTTATTTTACAATGGTAGCTAAAAGTGACTCTGGTGAAAGTGTTCCTGTGCCTGGACTTATTCTTGCTTCTAAAACTGAAATAAGAAGGTTTGTTAAAAGTATGAAACGGCAAGAAACCAAGAAGGCGCGTAAATTAGAATTTAAGGATACTGATTTTGCTTCACACAAATATCTTGATAGCCTTAAAAATCATCATGTTCAATTAGAATATGAGCCTTAAAAACAAAAAGCCGATCTGATCAGATCGGCTTTTTTTATATAGTGTGAATTTAATTAATTTTTAATAAGTTTTTGAGTAAAAGAATTTGAGCCATTATCAATTTGAACAAGGTAAACACCTCTTTTTAAATCGCTCACATCCATTCCGCTTCTAATATTTAAGGCATTAAGACGTTCTGTTTTTACTACTTTTCCCAACACATCATAAAAGGTGATATCCAGGCTTTTTGACTCCCCTTTATCCTGAAAGTAAATACGGTCTTTTACAGGATTTGGATAAATTTTAAAACTAAATTTATCCTGTTCAGAACTTAATCTTTCTGAAACCTTAATAGTTCCAGACTTAGAAAGTGAACCTGAATTACTTTGATAATTTATAACAGCAGGTGCTTTAAAAACATATTCATAGACTGCGCTGTTATCTGCGATATTTTGAGAGCCAAAATCTTTGGGAAATTTTTTATCTGTGCTCAAAACGCTGTTTATAGCTGCACTATTAGAAACCCAACGCACGGTATCGCCTACACGAACTACAAGGTCACTATTTGTAGCATCTTCAATGTTTATAACATGTGTGCTTTGAGCCCATGAAAGCGTTAAAAAGAGAAATAATATAGAAAGTAAAGTAAATTTCATGCCATAGATACATATTAGTATAACAAAACTACATTAATTTAAAAACAATATCTCTAAAATAATGCCAAGAAACTAAATTAGTTACACAAAAGACTGAATGAAATTTAAATAGTTGCAAACTATCTGCTCAAATACATCTTTCTTCTAGCATAAAGCTCATAAAATTCATCATCCTTTAAACTTTCGATAAAAAGAATACTTTCTCCTGTACTTTTCATCTCTGGCCCCAACTGCTTATTTACATTCGGAAATTTATTAAAGGAGAAGACTGGCTGCTTAATTGCATAACCTTCTAACTTAGGTTTAAAATCAAAGTCAGTTACTTTCTTCTCGCCAAGCATCACCTTAGTTGCATAGTTAACATAAGGTTCTCCATAAGCTTTCGCAATAAATGGAACGGTACGGGACGCTCTGGGATTAGCTTCTATGATATAAACCATATCATCCTTAATCGCAAACTGAATATTGATCAGTCCAACCGTATTTAAAGCCAAAGCTATTTTGTGTGTATGATCTTTAATTTGCTGAAGAACCAGATCTCCTAAATTAAAAGGAGGCAATAGGGCATTTGAATCCCCGGAGTGAATTCCGCAAGGTTCAATATGCTCCATTATACCAATTATATAAACGTTTTCACCATCACAGATTGCATCAGCTTCCGCTTCAATAGCTCCGTCCAAATAATGGTCAAGAAGCAGTTTGTTATTCGGTATTTTTCTTAGAAGATCAACAACGTGCTCTTCTAATTCATCTTTATTTATAACAATCTTCATTCCCTGTCCACCCAACACATAAGAAGGTCTTACAAGAATAGGAAAGTTTAATTTATCTGCAACTGCTAATGCTTCTTCTGCTGTTTCAGCTACATCAAATTCAGGATAAGGAATATTGTTTTCCTGTAATAATTTAGAGAAGCTTCCGCGATCTTCTGCAAGATCTAAAGCTTTATAGCTCGTTCCTATAATCTTGATTCCGTAACGATCCAGTTTTTCAGCAAGCTTTAAAGCCGTTTGACCACCCAACTGAACGATTACACCTTCGGGCTTCTCATGACGAATAATATCGTAGATATGTTCCCAAAAAACCGGTTCAAAATAAAGCTTATCTGCAATGTCAAAATCAGTTGAAACTGTTTCTGGATTACAGTTGATCATTATGGTTTCATAACCACATTCAGCCGCTGCCATAACGCCGTGTACACAGCAGTAATCAAACTCAATCCCCTGCCCTATTCGGTTAGGTCCAGATCCTAATACAACTATTTTTTTCTTATCAGAAACCTTGCTTTCATTATCAGAAAAACGTTCTCCTGAAGCCAATTCTATTTCACTTTCAAAAGTAGAATAGAAATATGGGGTGTGCGCAACAAACTCTGCTGCACAAGTATCTACAAGCTTGTAAACTCTATTTATGTTTAGCTCATCTCTTTTATTATAAACCTCACTCTCTAAACAGTCGAGCATATGTGCTATCTGGCGATCTGCAAATCCTTTCTGCTTGGCCTCTAACATCAATTCACGGGGCAAGCTACCAATCTCATACTTTGAAATCTCTTTTTCCAAAGCATCAAGCTCCTCATATTGCCTTAGAAACCACATGTCTATTTTAGTGATTTCATGTATACGACTTAATGGGATACCTATTTGTATTGCATCATAAATAACAAAAACACGATCCCAGCTTGGGTGGGTTAATTTTTCAATTATTTGATCATAATTCTTGTATCCTTTACCATCTGCGCCTAATCCATTTCTCTTTATCTCTAAGGACTGCGTGGCTTTGTGCAACGCCTCCTGAAAGGAACGGCCAATCCCCATAACCTCTCCTACAGATTTCATCTGTAAACCTAAGGTGCGGTCACTTCCTTCAAACTTATCAAAATTCCAACGTGGTATTTTTACAATCACATAATCCAGTGTAGGCTCAAATAAGGCAGACGTGGATTTTGTTATTTGATTGTCTAGCTCGTCCAGAGAGTAGCCAATAGCAAGTTTTGAAGCAATTTTCGCTATTGGGTAACCTGTAGCTTTAGAAGCCAGAGCAGAAGATCTTGATACGCGAGGATTAATTTCAATAGCTATAATATCTTCTTTTTCATCTGGGCTTACAGCAAACTGTACATTACAACCTCCTGCAAAATCACCTATAGAACGCATCATATGGATAGCCATATCACGCATTTTTTGATACGTGGTATCACTTAAAGTCATTGCTGGTGCCACCGTGATGGAATCTCCCGTATGAATCCCCATAGGATCCATATTTTCTATCGCACATATAATAACAACATTATCATTTTTATCGCGTAATAATTCTAACTCATACTCTTTCCAACCCATTAAGGCCTTATCTATCATCACCTCGTGAATAGGGGAAATTTCAAGACCATGACTTAACTGCGCATCAAAATCTTCTGGTTTGTGAACAATTGAAGCTCCTGCCCCACCCAAGGTATAAGATGCACGAATTACCAATGGAAATCCAAATTCTTGAGCTATCTCTTTACCTTTTAAAAACGAAGTAGCCGTTGCTTGAGGAGCCATACCTACTCCTATTTTAAGCATTAACTCCCTAAATTTCTCGCGATCTTCAGTAATATTTATAGCATCAATATCTACCCCAATAATCTCTACTCCAAAATCTTTCCAGATCCCTTTTTCATCTGCTTCTATACAAAGATTAAGTGCGGTCTGCCCGCCCATAGTAGGCAATACTGCATCTATTTGTGGGTGTTCTTTAAGAATTTTTATCAGCGACTTGGTTGTAAGTGGCAATAGATAGACATGATCTGCCATTGCAGGATCTGTCATTATTGTAGCTGGATTAGAATTTATCAAAATAGTTTCGACACCATCTTCACGAAGAGATCGTAAAGCTTGGGATCCTGAATAGTCAAATTCACAGGCCTGTCCTATAACAATAGGCCCTGAGCCAATAATAAGTATAGATTTTAGATTTTGATTTTTAGGCATCAGATCGTCAGATTAACAGTTTTAGTCAAAAATAAGTGTGGAAAGGTTAAAAAAAAAGGTGTTACTAAAAAAAGTAACACCTTTATATAAAACGGTACAATACCATTATTTTTTATGTCTTAGCTCAGAAGATACAGATAATCTTTTTCTACCCTTAGCTCTTCTGCGTGCCAATACTTTACGGCCATTTACAGATGCCATGCGCTCTCGGAAACCGTGTTTGTTTCTTCTTTTTCTTTTTGAAGGTTGAAACGTTCTTTTCATTGTGTATCTTCTTTTATCTTCCTAAACTTTCTTATAGATTATTTTCAGGAGTTACCCTCCTAAAAGCTGGGCGCAAATATACAAAGAGTTTTTACTTCAGCAAATGGAAATATTAAAATATTTGAGATAGTTTTTAGTACCTTTGCAAACTCTTATAAATGGCTGGGTTTATCAGTGTATTTATTGTGCAAATCTAGACAATTATAAGATGCTGATTTAGTTAAAAATACAATCCTATACTGATTTTAAAACTGTAATATGTTCAATAAAAATATAAAAATAGTTCTATTCGTTCTGGTGTTAGGCCTTGCAATTTGGCAATTTATTCAAAACGAAATAGGAAATGGAATAATGCTGGTTCTGTTTTCCCTTATATTTATCCTCCTCTATTTTAAAAATGAAATTATTATTCTTGCATTCTTAAGATTGAGAAAACAGGATTTCCCAGGTGCACAAAAATGGCTTTCTAAAATAAAAAATCCTGAAGCTGCCTTAACAAAAAAGCAATTAGGGTATTACAATTACCTTCACGGCTTAATGGTTTCTCAAACTAACATAACACAAGCCGAAAAATATTTCAAAAAAGCTGTTACTTATGGTTTGAGTATGGATACGGATCTGGCAATGGCCAAAATGAACCTTGCCGGTATAGCCATGACAAAAAACCGAAAAAGGGAGGCTGAAATGCTCCTTGCGGAAGCGAAAAAATTGGACAAGCACAACATGCTTGATGAACAACTGAAGATGATGAAAAAGCAAATGAAAAAAGCCGCAGGTATGCCTAGACAGCAGTACGGACGCGGTGGACGCAGGTAAATCTGCGTATTTAAGCGAATTTTCAAGTGCTTTAGCGAAAAGATTTTTTTGCATTTAGGTATAGCAGTATTCTTGTATTGACAAGAATTATATATGCAAAAACTTTTACTCTTATTATTTTTATTTTCTAATATTCTATGGTCTCAGGAAGAGGACAAAATCCTTTTTTCTGAAGCACTCTCTTTGAATATTAAAAAGTATAATACTCAAGCCGATGAGGCATTTGAGGAAAATAGGGTTGAATATGCTAAATCCTTATTTGATTCTTTAGTTACTAATCATCTTGAAGGTTCTTATCTTGACAATTTAAACTTTGATAGTTTCAAGACAGATTTAGAATCTACTTCTCAATTTACAAAACCTACAATATTACTTACTTATACCTCCTGGTGCATTCCCAGTGCTGGCGAGATTCCTGCTTTAAATAAACTTGCAAGGGAATATGGAGAACTTATGAATTTTGTGGTTCTTTTTTGGGATAACAAGTACGTAGTGCGGGAAAAATCTAAACTATTCGACAAAAGCATTAAAGTAGTCTATGTAGATGAAACTCAAAATAGACATATGCAAACTGTAAAGCTTCTAAAACATTCTCTTGGGCTTTCACTCTCATTTGTAATCTCTGCAGACCAAGAGATACTGGATATAAACAGAAGGCTTCCTAACAGTTTAAGCCTATCAGAAGAGGAGTCTTTTGCTTATAACATTTCTTTTATTTCAGAACAAGTAGCCGCTATTTATCTTGATCTCAATTTAAATATTAACGACTTGCCAGAATCTCTTGTGACTTTCTAATTTAGGATTTTATTATTTATCAAAAATCATCTTTGCAGCTATAACCAATAAAACAGCTCCAAAAATTCTTTTTAAAATCTTTTGGTCAATATTGATAGCCAGCTTGGATCCTAAATATCCTCCCACCACAAAGAATATAGCCATAATAAACGCATACTTCCAGTTCACATAGCCTGAATCGGAATAAGTGTAAGCTGCAACAAAAGTAACGGGAACCGCTAAAACAGCCAGACTTGTTCCTTGGGCTTCATGCTGACTAAAGCCGAGCAGTAAAATCATTAACGGCACCATTATAACCCCACCTCCTACACCCAGCACACCACTAAGCATACCGGCAACAAGGCCAATTATAATAAGCATAATAATAATGGTAAAATTCATAAGTTATTTATAAAAGTGTTCTAATTACCAACACTATAATTGTAATAACCCTCTTTTGGAATTTTAATAAAATACTCTTTACGAGAACTATTATTTAAATGGTCCTCCCTTAACCAAGGATTGTGGATTTTTAGTATTTTGTAGTTAATACCAAAACCTTGCGCAAATTTCACAAAATCTGTAACAGCAGTATCTACACGCACTTTATAAGTAGGAACTTCAGTATATAAATCTTTTTGTCTAAAATTGAATCCAAACTTCATGGGGTCTGATAAAATTTCTTTTAAAGCTAGAATTCTAAAAACATATCTCCCAGTTTCTTCTCCTAATAATAAATCATAATAGTCATTTACATCCTGATCTTTTAACCTTCTTGAAACCCCCGCATTACCTGCATTATATGCAGCTGCAGCCAGAGTCCAGCTTCCAAAACGCTCTTTTGATTTTTTAAAATAATCGCAAGCTACACGTGTAGCCATTTCTATATGGTAACGTTCGTCCACATTGTCATTAACCTCTAAACCATATTCTTTACCGGTAGAACTCAATATTTGCCAGAAACCTGTAGCTCTTGCTGGC
This sequence comes from uncultured Flavobacteriaceae bacterium, assembly GCA_963974735.1. Lineage (GTDB taxonomy): Bacteria > Bacteroidota > Bacteroidia > Flavobacteriales > Flavobacteriaceae > Leeuwenhoekiella. The sequence goes on from CAXBEL010000081.1 coordinate 15,012, forward strand.
GATACAGCTTGGGTAAGACCACTCTCTATAACTGCTAAGTATTTAAAATCATCAGGAACACCTTCCTCTTTTAAAATAGGTTCAATTAAAGGAAAGTATTTATTTGCCCTTTTAATAAGCAAAAGCCCATTAGATTGCCAGTACGTGTTAACCAGTAACTCCCTATCCATACGCTCTTGAATATCTGGATCACTAAGTGGTACAGTCTCCCCAGCAAAATCCATTTCGCTAGGCAACGGCAACGCATATACATTATAATCGTTAACCAGTTTTTTATTTAAGTTTTCTGTAGAAGGAGCATCCTGTACGGCTTGAATAGAGACAGCTATAACAGCTACAAGCCCTATTCCTCCTAATATATTTCTAATATTTTTCATAGCGTAATTGTATTATATTATCTGCAAATTACAGATTAATTTTCTAATAGTTTGGGTAAGTTTTCGTTAAACCACTTACACTTGGTGATGATCATCACATGAGTTCCCCCTTCCACTTTAATGCAACCGTCTATATATTTATATGGAAAAACAGGATCTGCATTGCCATGTATATGTATAATATCTTCAGGTGGTTTTTCCTGATCCCAACAGATCATTTGCTCTAAAGCCCAACTTAAGTAAACAGGATCATTAACTGAAAGATATTTTTGATATAACTCTACTCTGCTTTTAGCTTTCTCCCCAAAGGCATATTTTGCCAATCCGTCCACATTTTTAAAAATACTTACGGGAGCTATTCTGTATAATCCCAATTTTCTAGAATATTTCATCCTTCTGGGCAACTCAAACTTGCTCTTGACACTGCTAATTATTACCAGTTTTTTGACCTTTATAATTTTTGCCATCTCCTGCACTAATACACCCCCAAAACTAACACCAATAAGTATAGGTTCTTTATGATGTACTTCCGTTAGCATTAATTTTGCATATTCTTCTAAAGAGTCATTTGGGTTAGGAATTTTCCAACTTAGCCAATGTATTTGAAATTTGTCTTTAGGAAGCTTTAAATACTCAAAAGTTTTAGGATTGGCAGCCATTCCCGGCATAAAGTAAACATGCGTGATCATCCTTCAAAATTAAGGGTTTAACATAGTTTAGTCTTGAAATACCACTATTTTTTTGTAAATTTGTTTTGATTCTTATGTTAAGAAATCGTTAAACACACCTTCCATCAAAAAATCCTCACGATAAGCTGAAACAAGTTTCTTAAAATCAAATATATATGGATGTAATGACTGAGATTGAATTAACAGACAACGAGTTTTTGAGGCAATTTGAAGCCACTTTTGACGACAAACTTGCAAAAATTGAGTACTCTCTTCAAGATCGGAAAATCTTTTTAACCAAAATTAATATGCCAGAAGGCACTGAAGAACAGATGAACAACTTTATTGTTGCTGTATTTCGTGAGATTGAAGATCGAAACATTAGCTTGGTACCTACCAGTCCGGAAATTGCTAAGTTTATGAGATCAAACCGTAGGAAATATAAAAAATTACTTCCTGTGGGTATTAATATTTAAAAAACATGTCCCTAAAAAGAAAACCTACCAGCAATGAGTAGGTTTTTTTATGCTATAGCTTTAGTTGTCTCCAAAACGAAATCAAAACGAACCAGTCCGTCATCAGCTATTTGAGTTAAATCAACTTTATGCATAGTATTAACCAACTCTGGATTCCAAGGTGCCTTTATTTTTACATAGTTTTCAGTAAATCCGTGAATATAGCCTTGCTTGTTTTCACCCTCAAATAGAACTGTTTTTCGCTTGCCCAATTGACTCTCATAAAAAGAACGTCTCTTTTTAGCAGATAAACCTCTAAGCATCTTGCTGCGCTTTTTTCTAACGTGAACGGGCACTACATCTTTCATCTCTGCAGCTACAGTGTTATCACGTTCTGAATAGGTGAATACATGCAGATAAGAAATATCAAGTTCATTAAGAAAATTATAGGTTTCTAAAAAATGCTGTTTTGTTTCTCCCGGAAACCCCACAATGACGTCTACTCCTATGCAGGCATTAGGCATAACCTTTTTAATATGAGAGACCCGATCAACGTATAACTCACGTCTATAACGCCTTCTCATCTTACCTAAAATTTCATTGCTCCCACTCTGTAAGGGTATATGAAAATGTGGAACAAATGCTCTGGATTTTGAAACTAAATCAATGGTCTCATCTTTGAGAAGATTTGGCTCTATACTCGAAATGCGTAAGCGCTCTATTCCCTTTACCTGA
>CAXBEL010000082.1:0-17215 GCA_963974735.1 uncultured Flavobacteriaceae bacterium
ATTTCTTGGCTGAGTAAATGGCTCTAAATCGCTTCCATCAAAGGTATCTAAAATTATAGGTATTGATAAACTGCTTCCTTGAGAAAACTGGTAAGGCTGGCCAAAGTAAACACTCATGTTAAACATTGTTAGCGCTCTTAGAAAACTAGCCTCAGCTAAGTACTGACTTCTCAAATCATCAGAAAGCCCATCAACATCTGCAGATGGAAGACGATTAAGAACAAAATTACATGCCTCTATGACATCTAAATTTTGCACCCATATAGCATTAATACTGGTATTAGTTGACACTGCCGTGTAATCCTCAACAGCTCTAAAAGTGGGGAAAGATCCTTTAAAATCAGAGTTATCAGCCCACCATTCACTTAAAACTTGCGGTGTACCATTAAAAGCATCTGCAGCTTGAGCTTGACTATATAATCCTACAACTAAACCATTAACTGTAGTTTGATTATTTAAAGCGACTTCAGGACTTACGTCATCCTCAGAACTAATATCTAATTGATCCTCACAAGAAGTGAGAACTAGCATCGCTATTAAAAGTAATTTAAAATATTTCATCATATATAATTTTTTTAAATGTTTAGAAAGAAGCTTTTAGACCTACTACATAAGATTTAGACTGTGGAGCCACAAAGAAAGATTCACCTAAAGCAAGAGGATTTAAACTATCTGTTACTTCAGGATCAACACCATCAAGCTCATCTCCTTTAATTGTAAATAGATTTGTAGCCGTAGCATATATTCTTACTGAAGAAAAAAGCTTGGTATTACTTAAAAATTCACTCGGTAAATTATATCCAACAGTCACATTTTTAAATCTTAAGTATGAACCATCTAATAATTGTAGGGTAGATTGGTTTGCATATGTACCAAACGTACTACTTGCTGGAGAAGGAACATTTGCAACAGTATTTGTAGGTGTCCAATAATCCAAAACATAAGGATCCAGATTAAAACTACCCACAAAATTAGGGTTTCTTGAAAATCTAAAACCATCGATTAATATATCATTACCCACTGAAAAATTAAACAATGCGCTTAAATCAAAGTTCTTATACTGAAATGTAGTTCTTAAACCTCCATAAAAATCTGGATTGGCATCTCCTACAATAACACGATCATTGGCAGAATATGTAGATGTTCTATTTCCGTTGATGTCAAACCACTCTGCATCTCCCGTGTCAGGATTTATCCCTGCAAATCTAACGGTATAAAATGAGTTTGCAGATTCGCCCACTATGGCTCTTTGCACAGGTGTGCCCTGCAGAAACTGTCTCCCTTGAGAATCAGTACCAGCACCTGGCAGTTCTGTTACTTCATTTTGTATTGTTGAAAGATTTATATTAATATTCCATTCAAAATCTTGTGATCTAACCGGGGTAACGCCTAAATCAAATTCAAAACCACTATTTTCTAATGATCCTGCATTTCGTGTAACTGAGGTAACACCTGTGGCAGGAGGAACAGGAACAGGAATCAATAAATCAGTAGTTGTTTTTCTATAATAATTTGCATCAAATCGAATGCGATTGTCTAAAAATGCAGATTTAATACCAACATCAAAAGATTCTGTTTCTTCCCATTTTAAATCAGGATTGGCAGCATTAGTATTGGTAAGCCCTGGATTACCATTGTAATCGGCTGATCCAAATGTTGCAAATCTTGAGAAGTCTCCAATTCTGTCATTACCAGTAGTACCTATACTTGCACGCAAAGCCAATCTATTAAAAATGCTTCCGTCCATAAAGGTTTCTCGCGCTATATTCCATCCAGCTGCAACAGCGTAAAAGGTACCAAACCTATTGTTTTCACCAAAACGAGAAGAACCATCTCTCCTTATACTCCCTTCCAATAAGTATCTTCCATCATAGTCATAATTAGCTTGCCCAAAATATCCTATAAGTCTATTTCCCGAAGTAGTAACACTAAAATCTCCAGCTGTAGAACCTGATCCTACATTAGGTAGGGCATCTGTTAAAAATCCTGTTGATGAAACATCAGAAAAATAAGTATTAGTTCTTTCAAAACTTGTTCCCATCAATGCACTGACATTATGATTGCCAAAACTGTTATTCCAGTTTAAAGTATTGTTTACAATAAATCTATCAACTTCTGCAATGGCAACCTCTGCAGAACCTCCTGGAGTAAATACTTCAGATGATCTAAATCTGTTTTCTACAAAACGTTGATCAATACCTACACTTAATCGATATGTAAATTGATCAAAGAAATCTGCTTCCACATATGCATTACCAATAAAACGCGTAGTATTTACTAAACTTGTATTTAGAGCTTCAATCCCAACGAAGTTCTGTCCTGTTTGACCAGAAGGCACAAAATTACCATCTTCATCTGTTGGGGTTATATTAGGTGTGATTAATTGACCGGCTGTAAACGCAGCAAACGTACTATTTTCCTCATTGATCCTGTCATTCTGAGAATACGTATAAGATGCATTAGCTCCAGCTCTAAAATTATCAGAAATATCTGTGCCAAGATTTAATCGAAGCCCCGTAGTTTCAAGATTATTTCCAATTATAAAACCTTCTGAATCTGTATGGTTAACTCCCAAGTAATAAGTACTGTTTTCACCTCCACCTCGAACTGAAAGATTTTGAGAATAGGAATAGCCAGTTCTGGTTGCCGCATCCAACCAATCAAAACCAGGACCAGTATAATCGATCCCAAAATCATCCCTTAGTGACTCTGGAGTAAAAGTATCGGTATCATTTTGAATATTTAAAACATCTGAATAAAACTGTCCATATTGTTGATTAGTCAATACTTTCGGAACGTCTGTAGCACTGGATACTTGAATAAAACTCTCCAATGTAAAAACTGGTTTTTGATTTTTCTTACCCTTTTTAGTAGTAATTAAAATTACACCGTTAGAGCCTCTTGAACCATAAATTGCAGTTGCTGCCGCATCCTTTAAGACCGTAAATGTTGCTATATCCTCAGCATTAATACTTGCAAGAGGATTCACAGCACCACCACCTAGGCCAAAAGTTTGACTACTGTCATCGATAGGTACACCATCTACGACAAAAAGTGGTTGCGCTCCACCGGTTAGAGAATTTACACCTCTTACACGCACACTGGTTCTAGCTCCTAAAACCCCTGAAGCTCCAGTTATTTGCACACCAGAAGACTGACCCTGTAATAAATTTTGAGGAGAGCCACCAGAAGGAATATCTTCCAGTTCAGCCTCTTCCACAACAGAGATGGTTTGTATAACCTTATCTTCCTCGCGTGTACCGAAACCAACAACAACTACTTCTTCTAATGATTCACCTTCTTCAAGCGAAACATTGATGTTAGCCTGATTACCAACACTAACTTCTCTGCTAGCAAACCCAACATACGTAAATACAAGAGTTTGATTGGCTGCAGCGCTGATTGTATAATTACCATCAAAATCTGATTGCGTCCCCGTTGAAGTTCCTTTCACTATAATGTTAACGCCAGGCAACGGGACACCGGAGTTATCTGTAACTGTACCTGTTATCTGCCTCTGTTGTGCACTTAAAAGAGGCACAATTCCGAACATCAAAAATAAAAACAGGAAAATAATTCTTTTTCTCATATATTAATTTTTAGTTAATCCCCACAAATTTGATCAATGGAGCTACCTTCCTCTACTAATTATTTGTTAAACAAATAATATCAATTGTTAATTAACTATTAATACCAAAAACGGAATATTACTATAAATATGTTAACAATTTCAACAGTTCTATGAATAATCTATTGTAAATTGATATAAACCAATTTTAATCCATTTAAATGAGAATATCATAACTTTGCCCCCCATGGGCTTGCTATTAAAATCTCAAAACAACTTAATTGAATGCGGAAGTGACGAAGCGGGTCGCGGTTGTCTGGCCGGTCCGGTTACAGCTGCCGCAGTAATTTTACCTGATGATTTTGACAATAATTTGGTCACAGATTCTAAATTGCTATCACACAAATCGCGTGAATTATTAAGATCGTATATAGAAGAGAAGGCTTTAGCATTTGGAATCGCCCACGTTCATCACGTTGAAATAGATAAAATAAATATTCTGAACGCCTCGATCAAAGCCATGCATTTGGCCATTGATAAATTATTACATAGACCAGAACACATTTTAGTTGATGGCAACAGATTTAAAGTATATATGGGTTGCACACACACCTGCGTGGTAAAGGGAGATAGCAAATTTCTGTCAATTGCAGCAGCCTCCATACTTGCCAAAACTGAAAGGGATCATTATATGACTCAGCTTCACGAAGAATTTCCTAATTACAATTGGAAAAAAAATAAAGGCTATCCCACAAAAGAACATCGCCTGGCTATAAGAGAATATGGCATTTCCCCCTACCATCGAAAAAGTTTTAGGCAATTACCAGAACAATTGAGTCTAGATTTAAACGTTGTTGAAAAATAATTTAATAGCTCTTTATTTTAGAACTAAAGTAACCTCTGTGCTTTATACCTTTGACTCCAAATTTCTGTGATGAAAAAATTCCTTTTCCTGCTTACAATTGCTCTAATCTTATTCAGTTGTCAAAATAATATATCGGAAAAGTCTGATTTAATTCGTTTTATTCCTCGAAAATCATCTGTCATTATAAAAACAAATGACTGGGGGAATTTTGCAAATTCTGTAAAAAACAATGAAATTGTCCAATCCTTATCTCAAACCGGCCTCTTTAAGTCGCTTAATTCTCAAAGCGATCATTTTAAAAATCTAAATCCTTCGGGAACTGTTTACCTTTCCTTTGTTCCACTGGGAAAGAATGAATATGACCTCGTGCTGGTTACTCCAGATGAAAAAAACCTCTTTGACTTAGATAGTACTACTCAAAAAAGCATTCAGCAAATTGACTATAATGGCACTTCAATTGGTCATTTAAAAAGGGATAGCGATATATATTTCACAACAGTAAATAATATCTTCCTTGCCAGTACGTCTCAATTGCTGCTTGAGAATGCCATTAGAGAGGAAAATTCTGGCTCTGACCATACAGATCAAGATTTTCTGAAAGTTTCTAAAACCATAAGTAGTAGCGCTTCGGCTTATCTATTTATTAAAGGAGATGATGCGGGAAAAAATTTTAGTGATGTATTCACCGGTGGATCATCTTCCATTTTTAAAAATAATTTTAAATGGAGTGCTTTAGATCTTAACCTAGAATCTTCTAAGGTTCAAATTAACGGCATTCTTACTTACGAAAATTCGACTAAAAACAGACTTTACATCTTAGAAGGCACAGGACCAGCAGATACAAAAATCTCAGAAATAACTCCTGTTGAAGCTAAAGGAACTGTAGCATTTGCTTATAAAAACTGGGATGACTATTTAAAAAACATAATTAGTTATCGGCAGGCTACACCAAAAGAGTTCTCTTTAAAATTAAACGAACTTTTTAGTAATTCTACAGAGGTAGGATCCATCTATATGGACAATTCTCAAATCATTGCATTACGCCCACTAGATATGGATCTCGCAAGAGAAGCACTCGCGGCGCAACAAGAAGAACTGGAAATTTACAGGGACATTGCCATTAAGAAATTAACGGATTCTGTTGCCTTTAAAATTGCTTTTAGAGAAATGTTTGATCTACCCACTGTAAATGCGTATTGTGAAGTAAATGACTTTTTAATATTTGGTCAAAACCCTTCAGTATTAAAAAATGTTATTGCTAATACTCAAAACAGAACTGTTCTGGCTGAAAGGGAAAACTTTCAGGATATAAACCAAAATTTAAGCAACGAATCTTCTCTGTACTTCACAGGAAGCGTTGCAAAAATGAAAAATTTTCTAGCCGGTCTTACAAATGAAGACGAAGGGGAAGTTATAAAAAATATCAACTTAGAGGATTACCCTTACGCCGTTGCACAGATCATTCAGGACGAGAATTTTGCACATTTTAATGCTCTCGTAGAAAAAAACAATATCAAACCAGAGTCTGGGGCAGTATCACAATTATCAAGCACTCAACTGAATGCAGATTTGGCAACAGCTCCCCAATTTGTAAAAAATCATCGTACCAAAGGAATGGACATCGCTGTTCAAGATGTTGAACATGTTCTTTATTTAATTAGTAATAAGGGGAAAATCCTGTGGAAGAAACAATTAAAAAGTAAAATATTAGGATCTGTAGACCAAGTAGATCTCTACAAAAACGGCCGCTTGCAACTTGCATTTACCACAAGTGATTCATTTTATATTCTTGATAGAAATGGAAATGAAGTCGCTCCTTTTCCCATAAAGTTTGAGAATGATGTAACTCAACCCCTAGCCGTATTTGATTATGATGGGAATCGCAATTACCGCTTTGTTATTTCACAAGGCAGCAATTTACTTATGTATAATAAAGACGCTAAAATTGTAAAAGGCTTCAAATTTACCGCTGCTAAAAGCAATCTTATTTTTCCGCCTAAACACATTCGTATAGGAACAAAAGATTACATAGTTGTTACACAGCAAAACGGAACTCTAAATATTCTTGACCGCACTGGTGACACCAGAGTTGCGGTAAAAGAAAAAATTGATTTCGGCTATAATCCGGTGTACGAAGGAGAGAATAATTTCTTGATTTATGATGCAAATGCGAATAAGATTACCATATCTCAAAATGGCAAAATAACTTCAAATAAAAGTGGATTAAGTTCTGAGTTGAAGTATTACCGTAATGAGAAATCTGAGGCCATTTTAAATGAAAATGAGCTCATAATTAATAATAAGGAGCAAGAATTGGATTTTGGTCTATATACCGGTCTAAAAGTGGAAACCATTGGTAAGAATACTTATACCTTGGTTACTGACGAACAGGCGAAGAGAGTTTATATCTTCGACTCGAGAGGAAATCTACTACCCAATTTCCCGGTTTATGGTACTTCTGCCGCAAGCATGGGTAATCTGGAAAGAAACAAAAACCTTGGTTTAGTTGTTCAGGGAGAAAGCGATACCGTTCTTACATACCGCATTAATTAGAATTTTCCTTAATTCAATTACTTAAATTGAAATAAGGGTGATTTTCCCCTACCTCATTATTTCCTTAGCTGACGCAAATTCAATAATTTAGTTTACTCATTATCAGCATATAATATTCCATTAACTGTAACTCCTAACAGATTTGGACTATTTACCCTTACCATAAAAATCTTATAGTATGAAAAGAATAGTTTTATTTATTCTCCCGTTATGCTTTTTAATAGGAAATATCTCTGCGCAGGAATCCTGCAGTACATATTATCCTTTTAAAAAAGGTGCTTCTTTTGAAATTACATCCTATAGTAAAAAAGATAAGGTCGCAGCTGTTTCAAAGTATGAAGTAACAAATATAGAACAAACTGCAGCTGGAGAGGTCGCAACTATTTCAGCTCAAATAGAAGACGAAAAAAATAAACCTTTAGCCGAAAGCACCTTTGAAGTAAATTGTTCAAATGGCAAAACATCAATAGATTATAAATCCCTTGTTCCCACAGCACTTTTGGAACAATATAAAGACATGGATTATAAACTAAGTGGTACAAATCTGGAAATACCCAACAATCTCCAAGTAGGGGAATCACTTCCCGATGCAGATATGATTATGAATGTTAGCATGGCGGGAATAGGTATGAAATTAGAATTTTCTATGACTGACAGAAAGGTAACAAACAAAGAATCTGTAACCACACCGGCAGGAACATTTGATTGTCTTGTAATTACTTACAATACAGAAATGAAAATGGGAATGAAAAGAAGCGGCAGCGGCAAACAGTGGATTGCCCAAGGCGTAGGAATGGTAAAACAGGAAGATTATAACACAAAAGGCAAGGAAACAAGCAGTAGTATGCTTACAGCCTTTAGCGGCTAAAAGAGAATTTTTTTATTTTTATTTGAATTTGCCAAAAAAACCGGAGTTATGCTTCGGTTTTTTCGTGAATAAATTCAGCTTCAAAAAGATTAGAGAAATGCTTTTTTAATTTTGCCTTGACTTCTTCAACATCAACTTTGGCTTTGCCCAATTCCACATTCAAGGAAGTAACAGCCTTTCCTCGTATCCCACAGGGAATTATGTTATCAAAATAGCCAAGGTCTGCATTTACATTAAAAGCAAAACCATGCATAGTGACCCATCTGCTTGCACGCACCCCCATTGCACAAATTTTTCTGGCAAAAGGAGTTCCTACATCTAGCCAAACACCAGTTTCACCTGGGGAGCGCTCTGCCTTAAGATCATAATCTGCCAGAGTGAGTATAATTGTTTCCTCCAAAAAACGAAGATACTTGTGTATATCTGTAAAGAAATTCTCAAGGTCAAGAATAGGATATCCTACAATCTGACCTGGGCCATGATAAGTTATATCTCCACCTCTGTTAATTTTATAAAAAGTAGCCCCTTTTTCTGCTAATTGCTCTTCATTAACCAGAAGATTACTTACATCACCACTCTTACCCAAAGTATATACGTGAGGATGCTCTACAAATAGAAAATAATTAGGGGTTTCCAGACCGGCATCTTCTCTCCTATTCTTGATTTTAATATCAAGTACTTCCTTAAAAAGACCCTCTTGAAAATCCCAGGTTTCTTTATAATCCTTATTCCCTAAATCTGTTATGACAACTTTCTTATTCATCTTGCAAAGATAAGCAATTCAAAAAGCCCTTTCTATTTAGCGCTTTGGATTATTAAGAATAACAAGTGCAGCAATAACACCGGGTACCCAACCACAGATCCATAAAATAAAAACAATTATAATAGATCCACAACCTTTGTCCAAAACAGATAAAGGTGGGAAAAATATTGCCAGAAGTACACGCCAAATACTCATATAATATTCAAAGTTAATGTGAATTCTATTTATAAGACAAGATTAGAAAGCTTTCGTTACAGATATTGATTTGTACCAAGTGAGTACCTATCTTTGCGGGCTAAATATCAAAGCTGTATGCAACTTTCAGAACAAGAAATCGTAAGGCGGGAAAAATTAGCTGCCCTGCGTAAAATGAACATAGATCCTTATCCTGCACAGGAATTTACAATTACACATAATTCTTCTAAGATAAAACAGGAATATAAAGAAGGTGAAAAGGTAACTATAGCCGGACGTTTAATGACCCGTCGTATACAGGGCAAGGCTTCCTTTGCTGAAATACAGGATGCAGAAGGACGAATTCAGGTTTATTTTAACCGGGATGAAATTTGCACAGGGGAAGATAAGACGCTCTACAATGATGTTTATAAGAAATTACTTGATATAGGTGATATAATAGGGATTGAAGGCGAAACATTTACTACACAGGTAGGTGAAAAAACTGTGATGGTTAAGGACTTTACTATTTTGAGCAAATCGCTTAAACCTTTACCTCAGCCGCGAACAGATTCTGAAGGTAAAACGCATGATGCTTTTACCGATCCAGAATTACGTTACCGCCGTCGTTATGTAGATCTTATAGTGAACAGACACGTAAGGGAAACATTTATAAAGCGTACTAAAATAACAAATACAATTCGTGAGTTTTTTAATGACAGAGGTTATCTTGAAGTTGAAACTCCTATTTTGCAGCCTATCCCAGGAGGCGCGGCCGCAAGGCCGTTTATGACGCATCATAATGCGCTCGATATTCCTTTGTATCTGCGTATTGCTAATGAACTTTATCTAAAAAGACTGATTGTAGGAGGTTTTGATGGAGTTTATGAATTTTCTAAAGACTTTAGAAATGAAGGTATGGATCGCACCCACAATCCAGAGTTTACTGTAATGGAACTTTATGTTGCTTACAAAGACTACAACTGGATGATGGACACGACAGAGCAACTTTTAGAAAAAGTTGCTGTTAATGCCAATGGAACAAGTAAAATCACGGTAGGTAAAAATGAAATTGAATTTAAAGCCCCTTATCGTCGCCTACCTATTCTGCAAGCTATTAAAGAATGTACAGGTTATGATGTTGCCGGAAAATCTGAAACTGAATTACGCGACATCGCTAAAGAATTGGGTATAGAAGTAGATGAGACTATGGGTGTAGGAAAGCTTATAGATGAGATTTTTGGTGAAAAATGTGAACACAATTACATACAACCCACTTTTATTACTGACTATCCAAAGGAAATGAGTCCGCTGACAAAACAGCACAGGGATAATCCAGACTTAACTGAACGTTTTGAGCTTATGGTTAACGGTAAGGAAATTGCCAACTGTTATTCTGAGCTTAATGACCCAATAGAACAACGTGCACGTTTTGAAGACCAACTTGCTTTAAGTGAAAAAGGGGATGACGAAGCGATGTTTATAGATCAGGATTTTTTACGGTCATTAGAGTACGGCATGCCTCCAACTGCCGGTATTGGCATTGGTATAGACCGTCTGGTTATGCTAATGACCAATAACGCATCTATACAGGAAGTTCTCTTTTTCCCGCAGATGAAACCGGAAAGAAAACCATTGACTTTAAGTGATAATGAAAAAGCTATTTTTGAGATTTTGAAGTCTGAGAAAAGCATTGCATTAAATGACTTAAAAGACAAATCTGGTCTTAGCAATAAAGGATGGGACAAAGGTATTAAAGGCCTAACCAAACAGGGACTTGCAAAAGTAAACAAGACAGATGAAGCTTTAATTGTAGAGCTTCAAGATTAAAAAAAACTTTTAATTTATTAAAAGGGTCATTCATTATTTGAGTGACCCTTTTTACTTTAAACGGCTAAAGATAAAAGAAAGAGGCCGGTTCTAATTAAGAAATTTTTAAGCTGAAAAAATGTAGAAATAGTAATCAAATGGTACACGATTTGTGATTATTTGATGAGAATTTTAAAATTGTTATAAGATGAAAAAACTATTTTTAATAGCACTTGTAGCAACCTTAGCTACTGGATGTAATGCCCAAAACAAAAATTCTGATTTGGCACAAAGTGATAATAAAGCAAATACAGAAAAGCCAAAGGGTAGTTGGAAAGTAAATAAAGAACTGGATGAAAATGGAAACATCATAAAGTATGATTCTATTTACTCGTGGTCGTCGTCTAACCAGCAGGGACTAACTGAAAAAGAAAGAGATAGCATTATGAAATCTTTTTCTTCCGCTTTTTGGGGACATTTTTCATTAAGTGAAGAGGGTTTTCCAAGTTTTTCCGGTGGAAATATGCCGTCTTTAGATGACTTCTTTAAAGATGATTTTTTTAAAAATGGTGGAATCAATCAATCCTTTAATATGGACGATCTTCAAAAAAGAATGGAGGCCTTACAAAAACAATTTTTTGACCAATATAAACCGAAACCACTAATTCCTGCCGAACCAGAAAAGGAACCGAAAAAAACAAAGATTTAGGAAACCTATAAATTTAAAAAGGGTCATCTTTATAAAGATGACCCTTTTTCATGCAAATTACATTCCCCCTAAAAAGTAATTTTACATGTTCTAGTGGTTGTCAAATACGGCTCCGAGTATAGCCAATCCACCAAATAAAAATAAAAACATCATAACTAATACAAATCCCAAAACGGCAATAAGCAATCTACCTTTTGCCCATTCCTTTCTATGAATATTGCCATTATCTCTAAAGGCCCATACAAGTAGAAGAATGAGACCTAAAATGGGAAGTGATGCCAAAAAAATATTTATGGCCCACTCTTTAAAATTCATTGGTTTTTGATTTCCGGGATTTATGATTTCCATTGCTTTATCTTTAGTTAGGTTATTAAAATTGAGTTTTCCAAATAAACCTTTCTACTAATATGTAGTCAAAAGAATAGAAACGTAACAAATAATAATATGAAAAATTTAGTAGCAGTATTGTTTCTATTCCTTTCAATAACAGGATTTAGTCAGGAAAATAAGGAGCACAAAACAAAGCAACATCTTAAAAATATCTCTGCAGAAGAAATGGCAGAACTTCAGACAAAGCGCTTAACATTGGCTTTGGTACTTAATGAAAAACAGGCCAACGAAATCTATGACCTCAATCTTAAGGCTTCAAAAAAATGGAAGGAAAAAATTACAGATCAAAAAGATTTAGTCCATACTCAAAAAGCTGATCGAGGGTCTTCTATTGATAGACGGATTGCAATGTTAGATGCAAAAATTGAACATCAGGAAAAAATGAAAAACATTCTTGATCAAGACCAATTTGAGCAATGGCGTAAAATGAATTCGTCTAAAAATAAAATGCATAAAAACAGATATAAGAGAAGGATGAGTAGAAGGTAACCCCTAATCATAAATCCCTATATAAAAATAGCCCAATAAATTATTGGGCTATTTTGCTTTAGCATAATTACAGTTAAAGAGTAGCAGCTACTTTTTTAACTGCAGCTATGGTTTCATCAAGGTCTGCATAAGAAAGTGCATCTGTTATAAACCAGGTTTCATAGGCACTGGGCGCTATATAGACACCTTCATTCAACAAGCCGTGAAAGAATTTTTTAAACGTTTCATTATCTCCTTTGGCAGCAGATTTAAAATCGGTAACATTTCCTTCTGCAAAATGTACAGATATCATAGAGCCTATTCTGTTTATAGAATGGCTAATGCCGTTTTCATTCAATGACTGTGCAATACCTTTGTGTAGATATTCTGTTTTAGCAGCCAACCTTTCGAAAATTTCAGTGTCGTTTTTTAAAGCAGTAAGCATTGCCAATCCTGCAGCCATTGCCAGTGGATTACCACTTAAAGTACCTGCTTGATAAACTGGACCTAAAGGTGCAAGGTGTTGCATAATTTCATCCCGAGCAGCAAAAGCTCCAACCGGCAAACCGCCGCCTATAACTTTACCAAAGGTTACAATATCTGCAGAAACATCCATCAACTCCTGAACCCCACCAGCAGCCAAACGGAAACCGGTCATAACCTCATCAAAAATCAATAGAGCTCCGTGATTATCACAAAGTTCTCTAAGACTATGTAAAAAACCTTCTGCTGGAGGAATGCAGCCCATATTACCGGCTACTGGCTCTATAATGATAGCGGCGATCTCATCCTTATTCACTCTGAATATTTCTGCAACCTGCTCTAAATTATTATATTCTGCAAGGAGCGTATCTTTAGCTGTACCAAGAGTAACACCTGGACTATTAGGAGAACCAAAAGTTACTGCACCACTTCCCGCCTGAATTAAAAAAGAATCTGAATGACCATGGTAACAACCAGCGAATTTTATAATCTTATCACGTCCCGTAAAACCTCTTGCAAGTCTCACAGCACTCATACAAGCCTCTGTGCCGCTGTTTACAAAACGTATCTTATCAATATTAGGCACCATGGAAACAGCAAGTTCTGCAATTTGGGTTTCAATCTCGGTGGGCATCCCAAAAGAAGTTCCCTTCTTCGCTTTTTCAACTACCGCATCAACAACAGGTTCATAAGCATGACCTAAAATCATTGGACCCCAGGAATTGATATAATCTATAAGCCTATTTCCATCTTCATCATACAAATAAGCTCCTTTTGCCTCTTTTACAAAAATAGGATCTCCTCCTACCGCTTTAAATGCTCTAACAGGAGAATTTACACCTCCCGGTATTACTTTTTGGGCAGCTACAAATAAATCGCTGCTTCGTTTATATAACATATTATAAGTATCCTTAATTTATTGGTTTTACATACAAAACCTGCCCTTCATAGATTGTATTATCAGTAAGGCCATTATACTTCTTAAGTGTTTCCACAGTAAGATTGTGCTTTCTGGCAATTGCATATAAAGTTTCCCCTTTTTTAACTCTGTATTGATCTACTTGGGCTAAAGAATTATTACGATTCCCTACAGTTCTACGCTCATTACCTAGAACCTCGTCATCAAATTTATTGAGTTGATAGCGCTCTATCAAAGCAATTAATTTTTCTGGATAGCGTCTATCTGTAGCATAACCTGCTTTTCTTAAGCCTTTCGCCCATCCTTCATAATCATCTTTACGAAGTTTAAATAAGTCATTATATCTACTTCTTCCCGTTAAAAAAAGAGAATGGTCCCGAAAAGAGAATTTAGGGTCTTTATATTTCCTGAAGCATTCACCCTTCTCATCATCATCGTGATAAACCACAGCACCTTTCCAATCGTGACATTTTATGCCAAAATGATTATTCGCCTTTTGGGTAAGTTCCCCTCTGCCCGCTCCAGATTCTAATACTGCCTGTGCCATTGTAACACTTGCCGGAATCCCATATTGACGCATTTCTTCCATAGCTATAGATGCAAAAGCATTTATATAACCTTCTACATTATCATACGGAGTGGTTGCCAATTCAATTTTAGTGTTGTTAGTTGTTTCTGCGGGAGCATCTATCACAGCCTTCGGTCCGTTCATTTCAGCCCTTTTTTTGGCAGCCCTTTTTGACCCACCACAGTTGGCCATAAAAATGCCCAAAACCAGCAATAACAATACTTTTTTTATCATTCTATAATTTTATGATTGGAAGTCCCTTTTTAGCTAAACGCTTATTTACACCAGTTATTCCTTGAAGACCTCCTGTATGGACGGCTAAAATACGAGTATTTTCAGAGAAATAACCCTGCTCCATAAGATCGAATATCCCAAATAACATTTTACCGGTATATATAGGATCAAGTTGGATATTGTATTTCATCTTAAAATTATTGATGAAGTTTACGAGTTCATTTGGTACCTTTCCGTAACCTCCAAAATGATAATCGGTATTCAGACTCCAGTTGTCACGATTTGAATATTTTTTAATTTCATTTTGAAGAAAATCTCCTTTTAAAGCCGGGAATCCTAATATCTGCTGAGATTTATTAGAAGATTCTATTAAGCCGGCAATTGTTCCGCCAGTTCCTACTGCTACGCAGACATAGTCAAATTCCTTATCATTTTCAGTGAGAATTTCTCTGCATCCCCCTATAGCTTTATCATTAGTACCCCCTTCGGGAATTTCATAAAAGTCTCCAATTTTATCGGTCATACTTTTTTTGAAAATTGCGCTCCCTTTTTCCCTGTATGATTCTCTACTTACAAAGTGAAATTTCATTCCGCACTGCTTTGCAAAACGTAATGTTTCATTATGCATCAGTGTACGATCAATATCGGTAGCCAATTCTTCACCTCTAATAATGCCTATGGTTTTAAATCCCTCTATTTGACCAGCCTTTGCAGTTGCTGCGATATGATTGGAATAAGCTCCTCCATAAGTAAGTAATTGAGTATAGCCTTCACTAGCCGCACAACTGAGGTTATACTTTAGTTTTCGAAATTTATTTCCCGATACCTGAGGATGTAATAAATCCTCCCTTTTGAGAAACAGGCTTATTTTTCGGTTTTCATCGTCAAAAATTAACTGGTTAATACTATCTCTTGTAGAATTGAAAAAACTCATAAATATTTTAAGAAAGACCACATTTTACGGGTCTTTAAATAATCTGCGTTTAGTTCATTTGAATAGGCTTCTTTCTCAAATGAAATATTTAAGTAGGCTTGACTTACATTTCTGTAATAGAAGTAACGAATTAAAAACTCCAAAAGGTACCATATATAAAAAGGAATTAATAGAAGTTCCAATTGTTGTTTCAAATGAATTCTCTCATGATTTAAGAATATAGAATTATATCGCAATCCATTATTTTTTATAAAAACAAATGGCCAAAAAGCAAACCCCAAATAATGCCTAGCCACCAGATGTTTGTTCACTATTAGAAACATACGGCAAATTATAGGACAAAAATAGACAAGAAAACTATGAAGGTAAAACTATAATTCAACTCCATAATTTTAACATTAACAAACCATTAACATATCTCTTTTTTCCATTTACGTAAATAATGCTCCCAAATCAATTACAATTATGACTACAACCAGTTCTTATTTTGAAAATAATGCTTTCAATCTGAAGTTATTATCACTCCAAAATTCCTTCAAACTTAAAAATTTTACACCCAGATACCCTTTACTTTGTCGATTAATGACAATAAAGGATGTCGTAAAACATATTTCAGCCTATCTTTCTTAAATTTAAGTTAAAATTAACTCCTTTTTAATAGTTGGCAGATTTTGTATATATACTTTTGCCACAAACCCCAAATTTATGATTAGCAGGATAATTCAATATTCTCTATTCTTGTTAGTTGTATTTTTTACAACACTTCCAGTTTCTTCTTATGCACAAATAGGGATTGGAAATTTTGATCCGCACTCTTCATCTATTTTGGACTTGAGGGTTCTTAATAATGGTAAAGGTCTAATCATACCTCAAGTTAGCTTAGACAATATTAATTCAGATGCCTTAATTGCTGGAAACGATACTGCTGAAAGTCTTCTTATCTTTAACACAAATATTTCTATAGGAAAAGGTTACTATTTTTGGGATAAGACTAATAGCCAATGGAGAAAAGTTCTTGTTGAAGCAGATAAAAAGAATGTATATACAGATGATGGCTCAATAAACGAAAACAGAACTGTTGATCAAGGTGCGAATTTCCTTCAATTCTCAGGTAATATTGGGAAAAATGCTGTTAATTTAAAAAGGACAAATGATGGCCGGGAAACGGGAATAGCATTTAGAAATGCAGATAATACTTACGATGCATCCATTTATATGACCAGTGGAGCAGACAGCGGACTAGTTTTAGCATCAGGAGGAGCTTCTAATGATGTTACCGGCGTTTCTCCAACTCTAACTCTTCAGGACGACAATAGCATTACCTTCAATCAATACAACGGCAATAATTTTCCATCTACCAATCCCGCAGGGATTATGGCTATTGATGCTAATGGAAATATGTTACAGATGAATTCTTTTGACGTATTATCTGCATTTAATAAAGACTGGTTTGAAGAAGGGAGTAATCCTCCATTTCCTCCTTTTAGGATTGATGACAATATATATACTTTAGGAAATGTAGGAATAAATATAGGTCAACCCGTCACGCCATCAAAAACCCCCGATTCTCCTTTACATATTTTTGAAAACACCGGTACAGTCGCCAATCCTAATGACGGCACTGTAATACTTCAGCATAACAATAATGGCGGTGAGGGCAAATCATCAATAACTTTTAAAAGTGCCGTAAGTAATTCTGATTATGCTTTTCTCCAATTTGAAGATGATGGATCTGGAAATGGAACTACTGATGAGAATGCGCTCTTTATACTAGGAAATGGTAATGATGGTACTGGCGAGGACGATATAAATTTTGCGCCAAGTGGCTCAGTGGGAATAAATGAACCTAATCCTAATGGCTCTACCTCTCTACATTTAGGTCAAAATGATCGCGGCCTGCTAATAAACAA
>CAXBEL010000083.1:0-17112 GCA_963974735.1 uncultured Flavobacteriaceae bacterium
CGCCTATATCAGTTAGGATTTTACTAAACAGACAGAATCGGGAATACTCGTGTACAGGGACCAGCATCCCACTTTGTAGCATAACTTGTAAAAGACCAACGGTTTTTAGGGTGATACTCTTCCCGCCAGCATTGGGTCCGCTAATTACAATAATTCGGTTTTCCTTATCTAATTTAATATCCTGCGGAAAAGTTTTTTCTCCTCTACTAAGATTTGTCAAAAGCAATAATGGATGATAAGCATCTTTTATCTGTAACTCCCTATCTTTACTTATTTTAGGAAGTACGCCATTTATTTTTTTTGCATATTTTGCTTTAGCAGAAATCACATCAATTGTACTGAGCAGCTCTTGATATTCTTCTAATAATGGTTGAAAAGGCCGTATAAAGTTGGTTAACTCTTTTAAAATTCGCTTAACCTCTTCACTTTCTTCATATTCCAGATTATTCAGCTCCCGTTGATGATTTAGAGTAGCCTCCGGTTGAATATAGACAATGCTTCCTGTTTTAGAATTGCCTAAAATAGAGCCTTTTACTTTTCTACGGTGCATAGCACTTACAGCAAGAACACGCACATTGTTTACTACAGATTCTCTTATTTCATCCAAGTATCCATAACCTTGATACTGGCTCAGAGCAGAGGCAAAACTAGAATTGATCTTTCCTTTAACCTGATTAATTGCTCGCCTTATATTTTCAAGTAAGGGTGATGCATCGTCCCTAATTTCTCCAAAGCGATCTACTACTTTATTTATTTCATCAGTAAGAACCGTTGTGTATTCGGTATCTCTAACAGTTGCATATAGAGATGGATAAATCTCGTGGTATTTTTTAAAATAAACTAAATGTGCATTTGCAGTTTGAGAAAGACTGCCGATCTTTCTAAAGCTACCTAACTCCAAAACGGTATCCTCAATCTGGAGCATTTTTAACTCGTGATCCAGAGCATCAAAACCGTGATTGGGAATTGGTGATTCCTGTAATTCTGAATTTATATATTCTTGAGTTTGATTTAAGGCAAATACAGTTTTTCTATAATTAGGCTCTGGCTTAAGATCAAGAGCTTTCTTCTTTCCCATATCAGTAATACAGCGCTCGCTTACTTGAGCGCAGACCGCAGGAAATTCTAAATCAGAAAGTGTTTTAGGTTGAATTTTTATCATAGCAAATGCCTAAATTTAAGGCTTAAAAAGGGCTTTAATCTTTACAAATTTAAGACATAAATGAAAGTTGACATAGACCCAAGTTGGAAAGCTGCACTTAATGAGGAATTTGAAAAACCATATTTTAAAGATCTGGTACAATTTGTTAAGGATGAATATGTAAATCATACCTGTTTTCCTAAAGGTAGCCAGATATTTAGAGCATTTGAACTTTGTCCTTTAGATAAGGTAAAGGTGGTAATACTGGGTCAGGATCCTTATCACGGTGCTGGTCAGGCTCACGGTTTGTGTTTTTCAGTTAATGAAGATATTGCGATGCCCCCTTCTCTTATTAATATTTTTAAGGAAATAGAATCTGATTTAAAAAAGCCCTATCCCACTAATGGCAATTTAGAACGCTGGGCAAAACAGGGTGTACTTCTTCTTAATGCAACCCTTACGGTTAGAGCGCATAAAGCCGGTTCTCATCAAGGCAAGGGATGGGAGAAATTTACAGATAAGGTTATTGAAGTAATCTCAAAAGAAAAGCAGGGCGTTGTTTTCTTATTGTGGGGTGGTTTTGCGAAAAAGAAAGCCTCTAAAGTTGATACAAATAAACATTTGATCTTAACAAGTGGTCATCCATCTCCTTTAAGTGCAAATAGGGGGTATTGGTTTGGTAATAAACATTTTAGTAGGACTAATGATTATTTAGAAGAAAATGGCAAACTCTCTGTTGATTGGTAATGGTCTTAATACTGCCTGTCTGGATTAATTGAAGAAAAAGTAGGGGATTTTTTAGCAATTTAATCTAGCTCAGTTCTTTTTTAGTCTTATTAGTTTGCACATCCTTATTAGAACTAAATTGAAATAAAAGGAGATTAATAATTAACAAAGTACCTAAAATAATAAAGAAGATAGACATGGTTCAAAAGTTTTAATGGTTTGACTAGTAGATGGTAAAAATGGGAAATGGTTGCGTAGGGGGAATAATTATTTTTGTAAATAATAGGTTAAATCTTTGTAAGATAAAAGTTAGCAGGCTTTATATCTTCTATCATATTTAATTCAAGAAGTCGCTTTTGAACGTAATTTACTTCTTCCTCTTTTATTTGTTCCTGCGTCCAATCAGTAAGCCCAAGCCATTTTTGAATATCCACCAATTGCTGTTCATACCTATTGGCTAAAGTTCTATCTATAGAAGGAATACTCTTAAAATCTGCTGTCACGGTATTTACAACGGTTAAAAATGTATATAGATCTTCTGTATGTTTTGCGATACAAGTATCTGTGGCAGCTATAACAAAACTGGACCATGGCGTGGGAAAATCTGCAACTCTTCTAAAAATACCAGAATCTACTACAGGTTTTGTGGTAAAATGCTCCCACATAAAATAATCTGCATCACCAGTTGTAAGTGTTTCGATTGCATTCTTGAGAGTTTGTACTTCTACAAATTTCAATTCCTCTGTATTCCATTCTTTTTCACGAGCCTGTACATGTGCCATAACATGTGAACCAGATCCATATCTGCTTATGGCAACTTGTGCATCTTTAAGATCGTCAATACTTTTAAATTGACTTTTATCTGCAACATGAACACCCCATATTAATGGAGAAGAAACATAATTTTGAATGATTTTAGAAGGATTTCCGTTGGCGATATCTTTTATGATTCCTCCAGTTAGAATGATAGCGAGGTCAATCTCATTATTGCGCAAGGCTTTATTCATTGCACCTGTACCATCAGGAAATTCTACCCACTTTACTGTAATGCCCTTTTCTTCAAACATACCATCTTCTATGGCGAGGTGAAAAGGTAAATTAAAATGTTCTGGAACACCGCCTACTCTAAGCTCTGTCATTTAACTATGCTTCTGTTTAAGAAAGTCAAAAATAGCATATTGTGATCTAATGGAGGGTTCTCCTGACTTTTTTTCTACGTAGTTGTTACTTTCTTCAGCATCGTGAAGACGCGCCTTACAATTATCCTGTAATTGCAGATTCAGGATATTTTTTAATTCCTGAAATATGTCTTGGTCATATATGGGAACCAATACTTCAATTCTTCGGTCTAGGTTACGTGTCATCCAGTCTGCAGATCCTATATACATTTTTTCATCTCCACCATTGTGAAATAAATAGATACGTCCATGTTCTAAATATCTATCTACGATGCTTGTCATATAGATATTTTCACTCAGACCTTTTACCCCAGGTATTAGACTGGAAAAACCCCGAACAATCATTTTAATTTTAACGCCTGCATTGCTCGCTTTATAAAGTAAATTAATCAGTTCTTCATCTTCAAGACTGTTCATCTTTGCAGTTATCTCAGCTTTTTTTCCGTTGCGCGCATTTTCTATTTCTGTGTTTATGAATTTCTCAAAATTACGCCTGGTGGTGAATGGTGAGATGAGTAAGTGTTTGTTACGTGGAATAATAAGATCCCCTTCTAATACTTCAAAAACCCTTGAAAGCTCTTTAGTGATCTTCTTATGTGCAGTAAAAATGCCGTGATCTGAATAGATTTTAGAAGTTTCTCCATTAAAATTACCCGTACCTATGTAAACATAATTTTTAATCTTCTTATTCTCATTGCGGGCAATTAGCAATATTTTAGAATGTACTTTGATGCGGGGATAGCTATAGATTACTTTAGCTCCTTTCTCTTCAAACTTTCGTCCCCAAGAGATATTATTTTCTTCATCAAAGCGAGCTTTAGCTTCTATAAAAATAGTAACCCGCTTTTTATTTTTTAAGGCTTTAATTAATGCAGTTGTAAGTGCCGATTCTTCGGCTACGCGATATAAAGAAATTTTGATATCTGTCACATCTGGATCCTCTGCAGCTTTTTTAATGAAATTTTCTACATAGGAAAAAGACATAAACGGAAAATGAACCAATTGATCCTTTTCTGAAATAACCTTAAAATAATCCTCCGCTTGCTCCAGTACGCTATGTTTTACTGGTGTTTTTTTCTCGTAGTGCAGTGCAGGATTAGAAGTGGGGTCTGGAAAACTGAAAAAATCATTGAAATTATGATACCTGCCTCCAGGCATCATATCTATTTTACCCAATTTTAGAAGCTTGCGTAAACTTTTAGCTTCTTTCTTAGGCATAGATGAGTCATAAAGCAAACGTGTAGGTTGTCCCTCTTGCCTTTGTTCTAAAGATTGATAAATTCTTTCTGCAAGAATACCGTCAAGTTCATCATCAATATAGAGTTCTGCATCTCTAGAAAGTTTAATTTCATATATACCTGTAATCTCTTCATCTGGAAAAAACGTATCCATTTTATGCCGTACAATATCATCGGTAAATGTTATAAAGTTTTTATCCTTTACTTTTCCCAGTTCTACAAAACGCTGGTTGTCCAGTGTTGGGATATTTACAAATCCAAGAATTTCAGTATTTTTAAAAGTGACACAGTGGTAAAGACTTTGGTTCTCCAGAAAGGGTTTATCATCCTTTTTAAGATTGACAATTTCAGGTTTAATTTCTCTTTTTAGATGTGTTTTAAACCAAATATCCGCCAGTTGTGCCTGTGTTTTATTGAAATCCTCTGATTGTAATAGGATTATACCATTTTCTTTAAGTTCTCGTATAATCTCATTTCTATAAATATCCCCAAAGCGTTCTTGTTGCTCTTTTACACGTTTAATAATTTCTTTTACCGTTTTGTTAGGTCTAAGAGCAAGTTTTTTACGAATGCTTTTTTCCACCCGCTTCATTTGACGTAGTTGCGAAACGCGAACACGAAAATATTCATCAAGGTTTGAAGAATAAATAGCAAGAAACTTCATGCGTTCAAACAAGGGATTATATTGCTTGTCTGTAGCTTCCTGAAGTACGCGTTCATTAAAGCTAAGCCAATTTAAATCGCGATGTTTCAGTTTATCAGAAGTGTCTATTGCCATTTGAGATTATGTTTGATCTCAAAAATACAAAAGGGAGTAAATGCCAGGATTAAGCTTTTGTTAAAAGAATTTTATCCAGAAATAAGTTTATCTAAGGTCCATTTTATAAGATTATCTGTTGTTTTTTCTGGATTTTCACTAAATGTGCCTAAAGCTCGATTTGCTAATATTGCATTGAGTGAAAGTGCTTTGTGACCGAGTAATTTGGAAAGTCCATAGATTCCTGACGTTTCCATTTCAAGATTTGTAATTTTAAATCTTTCATAACGAAAACTTTCCATTTTGCTATTAAGTTCTGGGTCTTGAAGAGGACCTCTTATTAATCGACCTTGGGGTCCATAAAAGCCAACATTGGTAGCGGTAAATCCAGAAAGAATACCATCTCTTTTAAACTGCTTAACTAATGCTGTATCGGCTTCAATTACATATGGGGTACTCTTATTTGAGTTCCAGTTAGTATGTTTAAGAAAAGCTTTTTGTAAATCCCAGTCCTGTAAATGATCACTCTTATAGAATTGCATAAGACTATCGAGACCAATGGCTTTTTCACTTAGAAGAAATGAATCTACAGGGATGTCTGGTTGTATCGCACCACTGGTGCCAATGCGAATTATAGTAAGAGCAGTTAAATCATTCTTTATTTCCCGCGATTTAAAATCCACGTTTACCAACGCATCCAACTCGTTGAGAACAATATCAATATTATCTGTGCCTATACCGGTAGAAATTACGGTAATTTCTTTGCCTTTAATGGTTCCCGTTTGTGCTTTAAACTCCCGCTTATGTACCGAAAAATTTATTTCATCAAAATACTTCGTGACTTTTTCAACACGATCCGGGTCTCCAACAGTAATCACCGTTTTGGCTAATTGGTTAGGTTTTAAATTGAGGTGGTAAATGCTTCCGTCAGGATTAAGAATAAGCTCAGAAGGGGCTAATATCATTTAGATTATAACTTAAGTAATTTGTGAGTTTCAGGACTGTATAAAAAGTCATATTTGTTTGTTCCTCCTAAAGAGAAATCATTTTTAAGATCCTGATAAAAGTTTTTTGAACCTTTAAGGACTTGCTGTCCTTTTTCGTTTAGGATTAATTGAACTCCGTTATTTGAGAAAAATGGGCGCAGTGTTTCAATAATTTTTATGAGTTGAATATCTCCATAACCATAATAGCCCTGATAACTTAGAGCATAACCACATAATTGATGTTCAGAGGTTATACGATGTTTCTCAATAAGTTTGAGAATATTTGTCTCTAAAGTATTTAATCCTGTATGAATATTGGGATAACGCTCAATATGTGCACGTATGCAACTGGACAGATATTTAAAGTTCGAATTTTTTCTTATTTCCGTTTTAAGTTGATTGGGATTGTTGCCACAATAAAGCTGCCATATAAAATTGGCCATTTCCAAGTCATCTTCGGTAAGACGAAGCTTATTTTTATAATGTGCAATTAATTGCTTGTCACTTAATTCTGAGAGGCCTTTAAGATCTTTTTCTCCGGGAACCCTACCACTACAGACCAAATAAACAGGTTCTTCCTTTTTATTCTGAATAAGATAACTTATTGCAGCAAGCATATTAATATGGCAGAATAAGTCAAACTCAAACCAGAGAATAATCTCATCGTAGGTATTAATACTGGCTAGTTGTTTGAGTTGGGTTATGAATTTTGATTCATAATCTGCTTCTGTGATATCGTAATTTTCTAATAGAAACTTCTTACGTACTTCTACAAACTCCTTAGTACCAACTTCTGTAACTGTAGGCCCTTCGCAAAGCATTTCCCGCCACACAATAATATCTCCCTCCAGATCTATTTCTCTTAATCTTTCGGTCAAACTATCACCGTTTGTGATATGCAAGATTTGCTTTTCCATGATTAAATTTTTTAACCGCCCACTCTTTTTACTTTAAAGCCTTTTTCTTTTAAGAAAGTCATAATCTTATCACGGTAATCGCCTTGTATAAGAATACTTTCTTTTTTAAAACTGCCGCCAACACCAAGCATTGTTTTCAGCTCTTTTGCTAAAATCTTAAAATCGCTATCAGCGCCTGTATAGCCTTCTATAATAGTCACAGGCTTACCCTTTCTTTTTTCGTACTTGCAAAGCAAAGGCTCGTCCTGCATCCAGATATTGAGATCGTTGGCATTATTATCATCTGCTTCAGGTTCTGGGGTGTGTTCTGGAAAGAGATTCTTTAATTGGTCCTGTAGATCCATACTACTATTTTTTAATTAGACCTATTTCAACCAGGCGTTGATGTAGAAATTCACCTGCTGTAATATCTGGGTATGCTTTAGGGTGTTCCTTATCTACACATTCATCTAAACAATCTAAAGGCATCTCGCTGCGTGGGTGCATAAAGAAAGGTATAGAATAACGTGGGGTATCCCATTGCTCCTTAGGAGGATTAACAACACGATGTATAGTAGATCTTAATTTATTATTGGTATGACGTTCTAACATGTCGCCAACATTAATAACCAGCTCGTCTTCATTAGGAATAGCATCAATCCATTCACCATCTTTTCTTAAAACCTGCAAACCTCCAGCGGAGGCACCCATTAATAAAGTAATGAGGTTTATGTCACCATGTGCACCAGCTCTAACGGCACCTTTAGGTTCTTCTGTGATAGGTGGGTAATGTATGGGGCGTAAAATACTATTACCATTACTAGCCCAATGGTCAAAATAAAATTCGTCAAGCGCTATGTAAATTGCAAGCGCACGAAGTACATAAATACCTGTTTTTTCAAGCATTTTATAGGCTTGCATTCCGGTCGAATTGAAATCATCCAATTCTTCTACTTCAACATTATCAGGATATTCTTCAATTAATTTAGCATCAGCATCCGGTTCTTGACCAAAATGCCAGAATTCTTTTAAGTCACCTTCTTTTTTTCCTTTAGCATGTTCTTTTCCAAATGAAATATAACCTCGTTGTCCGCCAAGACCTTCAATTTCATACTTTCTCTTGGTTTCATCGGGTAGATCAAAAAAGGATTTAACTTCAGTATATAAATGGTCCACCAATTCATCATCAAGAAAATGATTTTTTAAAGAAACAAAACCTATTTCTTCATAGGCCTTACCAATCTTTTCTACAAATTGTTGTTTGCGTTTGGGATCATCGCTTAAAAAATCAGCTAAATCAACGCTGGGTATATTATTCATTTCAGACATTTCAGATAATTTCTACTTCTTACAAAGATATCAATTTTATGGATGTTATGTTTTAAAGGTTCCTTAAATAAGGCTTTCGCAATTTTAGAGTATAAACTCTTTTAATTTTTTACATTTGATTGAAATAATCTACAAATGCCTGAACCAATTTTGTCTGCACTTGCCTTTAATTATGACCGGGAAAATATAGATGATACCACGATTATAGATCTTTATCGTGATATGCTCAAATCGCGGCTTATAGAGGAAAAAATGCTCATTTTATTACGTCAGGGAAAAATTTCAAAATGGTTTAGTGGTATAGGGCAAGAAGCGATTGCAATTGGGGTTACTTCTGCATTAAAACGTGAAGAGTACATTTTGCCTATGCACCGCAATCTGGGTGTTTTTACAAAACGCGGTGTGCCATTAGAAAGGTTGTTCTCACAATGGCAGGGCAAGCTGAATGGCTTTACAAAAGGCCGTGATAGAAGTTTTCATTTTGGGACGCAGGAATACAAGATTGTCGGTATGATTTCTCATTTGGGTCCGCAGTTGGGAGTAGCAGATGGTATTGCATTAGCGCACAAACTGAGAGGTGAAAATTGTGTAACTGCTGTTTTTACGGGAGAAGGAGGAACCAGTGAAGGGGATTTTCATGAAGCACTAAATGTAGCTTCTGTATGGGATTTGCCTGTATTGTTTTGCATTGAAAATAACGGTTATGGTTTATCTACACCAACTTCTGAGCAATACCGTTGTGAAAATCTTGCCGATAGAGCTAAAGGCTATGGAATGGAAAGTCATATAATAGATGGAAACAACATACTTGAAGTTTATAAGAACGTATCTCAAATTGCTGAAGATGTAAGAAATAATCCGCGACCTATTTTAATTGAATTTAAAACTTTTAGAATGCGCGGTCACGAAGAAGCGAGCGGTACCAGTTATGTGCCTAATGCATTAATGAGTGAATGGGCTGAAAAAGATCCTGTTTTGAATTTTAGGAAATATTTGTTGGATAAAGGCATTATATCGCTCGAAGATGATACTGTTTTTGTAGAAGATATTAAAGCTGAAATAAATGCAGGGCTGGATTTGGCCTTTGCCGAAGAGTTCCCAAAAGCAGATCTGCAGACTGAATTAAATGATGTATATGCTCATTTTGATTACCAGGAAATCCGATCAACAGAACCAGTAGAGGAAATAAGATTTATTGATGCGATCTCAAAAGGTCTTGATCAGGCGATGGAAAGGAATCCCAACCTTGTTATTATGGGACAGGATATTGCAGATTATGGCGGGGTATTTAAAATAACTGAAGGTTTTCTTGATAAATTTGATGCTCAGCGTGTTCGGAATACACCTATTTGTGAATCTGCAATAGTAGAGACTGCAATGGGATTATCTATCAACGGATTTAAAGCGGTTATGGAAATGCAATTTGCAGACTTTGTAAGTTCAGGGTTTAACCCTATTGTAAATTATCTCGCAAAAAGCCATTACCGCTGGGGTCAAAAAGCAGATGTAGTTATACGTATGCCTTGTGGGGCAGGGGTAGGGGCAGGCCCTTTTCACAGTCAGACAAACGAGGCTTGGTTTACACATACTCCTGGACTAAAAGTTGTTTACCCAGCTTTTCCCTATGATGCCAAGGGTCTTTTAGCTACTGCAATAGAAGATCCTAATCCAGTTCTCTTTTTTGAACACAAGGCACTTTATAGAACTATAAGACAGGAAGTACCGTCATCTTATTATAATATTCCATTGGGTAAAGCGGCTTTTATAAAAACAGGTGAAAAAGCTTCAATAATAACCTATGGAGCTGGTGTTCACTGGGCATTGGATCTTTTAGAATCGGAAGATTATTCTGATGTAGATCTTATCGATTTACGCACATTGATCCCATTAGATTTAGAAACCATTTTTGCCTCAGTAAAGAAAACGGGCAAAGTACTTCTGCTTACAGAAGATACTGGCTTCGGAAGCATTGCCTCAGATATTGGTGCGACGATTGCTGAGGAATGTTTCGAATTTTTGGACGCTCCAGTGCGGCGTGTATGCAGTATCGACACACCCATACCCTTTGCTATAAATCTGGAAAACCAATATCTTTCCCGCAGTCGTTTTAAGCAGGTGTTGGAAGAATTATTGAACTATTAAAATGTTAAAATTTTATTGATTATTCATTTTTTTCTTTTTTGCCTTAACTCATTTTAACAAGATTGAGTTAAACACTATTAACTTTTCTTATTGGCACTACCCATCTTTTTAATTTGCTTCAACTAATCATTAAAATCAAACACTATGTTACGTTGGACTGTTATTTTTATCATTATCGCTATAGTAGCCGCAATCTTCGGTTTTGGAGGTATTGCATCAGGAGCTGAGAGTATTGCAAGAATTTTGTTTTTCATCTTTATTGTATTGTTCTTGATTAGTTTACTTTCAAGATTATTTAGATAAAAATTACCCTTTTATAAAATTAATTTAACCCTAGACAAATGAAAAGAATAGCACTATTGCTTTTTTTAGGAATTTTTGTTGCTTCCTGTGGACCTAGTAAGACAGTGAAAGAATCAAGAAAGACTTTAAAAGGATATTGGAATTTAGATGAAATCAATTACGGTAATGCCGCAGGAGTATATGATGTAACGCTCTTTGGCGATGCTTCTTCAGAATGCTTCGTAGGAAGTACTTGGAGGTTTATTCCAAATAATAATTTTGGTAATTATGAAATTCTTGGAGCAAATTGTGCCGGTGGTCAACGCTACTTTGTGTGGACAATTCCAGATACCGAAAATGCAACCAGTTATGATATCTTATTGAAGCCTACAGATGAGAAAATGAATTCGACTATGAACGATAAAGGCTTCAGATTAAGTATAAATTACTTATCTGAGAATGAATTAACATTTACACAGACCGTACAAGTAGATGGTAAGCCATTTACAATCGTAATGAATTTCAGTAAAATTTCAGATTAATTAATCCAAATTATAAATAAAATTATGAAAGCAGTTATAAAGAGTGTAGCAGTTGTCTTTTTAGCATTTACCGTGATGACGGGATGCGAAGCGACAAAAAATGCTAATAATAAACAAAAAGGTACTGTAATAGGTGCTGCAGGTGGTGCCATTATAGGCGCTGTAATAGGTAATAATGTAGGTAAGGGAGGTAATTCTGAACTTGGAGCCGTTATAGGCGGTGTCGTAGGCGGTGCTGCAGGTAATATTATCGGAAACAAGATGGACAAGCAAGCGCAGCGTATAGAGGAAGAAATTCCTGGAGCTGAGGTAGAACGTGTAGACGATGGTATTGTCGTTAATTTTGATGAAAACAGTGGGGTTTACTTTGCTACTAATATGTACAACATTAACGAAGCTTCACAAACCACTTTAAATGGACTGTCCAATGTGATGAAAGAATATCCTCAAACAAACATTCTGGTTGTAGGACATACTGATAACACAGGTTCTGCAGATTATAATATGACACTTTCTAAAAACAGAGCGCAAGCAGTGACAAATTATTTAGAAGGAAGAGGTCTTTCTGCCGGACGTTTTACCACACAGTGGTATGGTGAAGAACAGCCTAAGTATGATAATAGTACACCAGAAGGACGTTCTAAAAACAGAAGAGTTACATTAGCTATTATTCCTAATCAAGAGATGAAGGAAGAAGCTAAGCGTCAAGCTGGTGAAGGTCAATAAGCCATTTATCAGAATAGTAATAAATGCATGAAAAAGAAGAAAAACCTCGATAATTTCGGGGTTTTTTCTTTTTCTAAATTAGTATCTTCACAAGCCGTGAAAAAGGAAAATAATTTTGATGTTATTATTATAGGTGGTGGGCTTTCAGGCTTGACAGCTGCATTGCACCTCTTATCCTATTCCAATTTAGATATTCTTCTAATTGAAAAAGATGCTTATCCTAGAAATAGGGTATGTGGAGAATATGTTTCTAATGAAGTATTGCCCTATTTAAATACCCTCGGTATTAGCCCTTTTGAAATGGGAGCAATTGCAATAGATGAATTAGAATTTTCAAATGTAGATGGAAAAAGCATTAAAGCAAAATTACCTCTTGGCGGCTTTGGAATAAGTCGTTATTTGTTGGACAATCACTTATATGAAAAGGTTAAAAATCAAGGTTGTAATCTATTGAAAGAAACTGTAGAAAGTGTCGATTTTATGCGTAAAGGTTTTGAAGTTATAACTTCAGAAAAAGATATTTTTACAGCTTCAATTGTGATAGGATCTTTTGGGAAAAGATCGAATTTAGATATTTTCCTTTCTAGACAATTTATAAAAAAACCATCTCCTTGGCTTGCGGTAAAGGCGCATTATTATGGTGATCATCCTGAGAATAGGGTTGGTTTGCACAATTTTACTGGCGGTTATTGTGGGATTTCTAAAGTAGAGGAAAACAAGATTAACGTCTGCTATTTGGCCGATTTTAAATCTTTCAAAAAATATAAAAATCTCGAGCAATATCAAGATGAGGTGCTTTGTCAAAATCAGCATTTAAATACTTTTTTTAAAGAATCTGAAATGATATTCAATAAACCTTTAACGATAAGTCAAATAGCATTTGATCAAAAAAAATTAGTTGAAAGTCATATTTTAATGTGCGGTGACAGTGCAGGTTTAATTCATCCCCTGTGTGGTAACGGGATGGCAATGGCTATAAGTAGTGCAAAAATTCTAAGCGAATGTGTTCTGGAATTTTTTCAAACCAAAAATATGGATAGATCCCTGCTGGAAAAGGATTATCAAGAAAAATGGAAAAACGAATTTAGTAGAAGACTTAGAGCGGGAAAAATTTTGCAACGGATATTGGAGAATGAAAAAGTCGCCAATTTTGGTATCGGCATACTTAAATATGCACCTGGTGTGATGACCAATATTATAGGTAGGACACATGGAAAACCTTTAGTCGTATGAGACATCGAAGCAATCTTCCAGAACTAATGGATGATCCACATCTTGATAGTAGGTTACTAAAAAGAGCGTTGGAAGATGTGTCTTTAGTTAATAAATGGCTTGGAGGTCATAAAGTCACAATCGAGGGATTAGAATATTTTTTTAAGAATTACAAACAGACTTCCTATACCCTTGTCGATTTAGGATGTGGAGATGGCGAGATGTTAAGAAACATCGCTGAGTATGGTAGAGATAAAGGGATTAAGTTACAGCTTATAGGTTTAGACTTAAATGAAAAGAGTATTGAGTTAGCAAAGGGGAAATCAACAAATTTCCCAGAAATAACTTTTGCTGTTCAAGATATTCTTAAACTAAATAGCAAAGCATTTAATTGTGACATAATAGTATGCTCCCTTACAATGCATCATTTTAATGATGAAGAGATACTTGATTTTTTAAATTGCTTTAAAAAACTGGCGCGATTGGGTTCTGTAATTAACGATTTGCATAGAAGTCGCATAGCATACAATTTATTTTACGCTTTCAGTAATGTGTTTATGAACTCATACATCGCACGCAATGATGGGTTAATCTCAATTAAGCGTGCATTTAAAAGAAACGAATTAAAATCATTAGCCGATAATGTTGGGATATCTAATTATTCCCTAAAATGGCGATGGGCTTTCAGATATTTATGGATTATAAAAAACCAGGCGTAAAAGTCGTCGCTGTGGCAAAACAATTGCCGCAATATACTAGAGAAACCTCTGAAATAATGCCACTTCTTGATGGGTGGTTAGAAGGTCAAGAAGATCGATTTAAGCGTAAGGTTAAAAAGATTTTTGGTAATGCAGCAGTTGATAAAAGATATAGTATAATGGCTCCAGAAGAGGTTTTTGAAGCCACATCTTTTGAAGAGAAAAATGATATTTATGTAAGAGAAGTAATCAAGTTAGGGGAAAAAGCATTAGATAAAGCTCTAAAAAAAGCCAATTGGAATCCCTCTGATATTGATTATATTATTACAGTAAGTTGTACGGGTATTATGATTCCATCATTGGATGCTTACTTAATTAATAATCTTAAATTAAGACAAGATGTTGTTCGTTTGCCCGTGACAGAAATGGGTTGTGCTGCTGGTGTTTCTGCAATGATTTATGCTAACGAATTTTTACGTGCAAACCCTGGTAAACGTGCTGCAATTATTGCAGTAGAAAGCCCAACGGCGACTTTTCAATTAGATGATTATTCAATGACTAATGTTGTGAGTGCTGCAATATTTGGAGACGGTGCGGCTTGTGCTTTATTATCTTCTAATACAGAAGATGTTGGCCCAATAATAAAAGATACAGGGATGTATCATTTTTTTGATGCAGAACATATGATGGGGTTTAAACTTACCAATACAGGTCTAAAAATGATTCTTGATCAATCTGTACCTCAAACTATTTCTGATCATTTTCCCAAGATTATTCACCCTTTTCTTGAGAAAAACAATATTTCAATAGATGATCTTAATCACCTCATTTTTCATCCCGGAGGTCGTAAAATTATTGAAACCGTCGAAGAACTATTTGGTTCAATGGGCAAAAATATTGATGATACTAAAGAAGTTCTCCGTCTATATGGCAATATGAGCAGTGTTACGGTGTTATACGTACTGGAACGTTTCTTAGAAAAAGATCTCGATTCTAATGATTACGGACTAATGCTTAGTTTTGGTCCAGGCTTTTCAGCCCAGCGCATTTTACTACAATGGTAATACAACAAGAATTTAATACTGAAAATAACAGCTCAGATTGGGCGTGCATTTTGGGTGGAAGTACAGGACTTGGTTTGGCTTCGGCTCAAAAGTTGGCCAGACACGGTCTCAATATTTGTATTATTCATCGAACCAGAAGAAGTAAATTAGAAGCTTTTAAAAAAGAATGTACTTCGATTGAAAATGAAGGTGTAAAACTGAAAACTTTTAATGCCGATGTCTTAGATAAAGGTACCAGACAAGAGGTAATCCGATTTTTTTTAGATACAAATTCTATAGTAAAAGTTCTTCTTCATAGTATTGCAAGAGGTAATTTAAAGCCAATTTTTTCTGATGTAAATAAATCATTGCTTTCTGGGGAAGATTTTACTTTGACAGCTCAGGCCATGGCAATAAGTCTTTATGAATGGAGTAAAGTTTTTGCAGACAGTAAATTATTTGCGAAAAATGCCCGAATTTTGTCATTTACAAGTGAAGGAAGTAGAAAACCCTTGCCTAATTATGCAGCAGTTTCTGCAGCTAAAGCGGCTCTGGAAGCGATTACGCGAAGTTTAGCCTATGAGTTTGCACCACTTCACATCACAGCAAATTGCATACAGGCAGGTATAACAAATACAGAAAGTTTAAAGCTAATACCTGGAAGTGAAAAGTTAAAAGAAGATGCGCTGAAACGTAATCCACAGAAACGATTAACAAAGCCTGAAGATGTAGCTAATGTAGTTTATTTACTGGCAAAAGAAGAAGCCAATTGGATAAATGGAACAATAATACCCGTGGATGGCGGGGAACACTTACGATAACCAATTATGAGAATAGATTTACGAAGTGACACACTTACCAAACCAACCAAAGGAATGCTGGAGGCAATGATTTCTGCAGAAGTAGGAGACGATGTATATAAAGAAGATCCTACCGTTAATTTATTAGAAGAGCGTTTAGCAGATTTATTTGGTATGGATAGTGCGCTATACTTTCCCACTGGAAGTATGACCAATCAAGCGGCAATTAAGATTCATACACAACCTGGTGAACAACTTATCGCAGATAAATATGCTCACGTTTATAATTATGAAGGAGGAGGCATATCTTTTAACAGCGGAGTTTCTTGTAAACTTATAGACGGGCACAGAGGTATGATTACTTCAGAACAGGTTGAGGAATCCATTAATCCGCCAGATTTTTATCATAGTCCTTTAACTTCATTAGTTTGTCTGGAGAATACTACCAATAAGGGAGGAGGAGCTTGTTATGATTTTAGGGAGATTTTAAAAATAAGAAAGGTCTGTGATGACAATGGCCTTGGTCTTCACTTAGATGGTGCAAGAATATGGAATGCACTTGTAGCGACAGATGAGTCACCTAAAGATTATGGTTCTGCTTTTGATACTATTTCCGTTTGCCTTTCTAAAGGGCTTGGGGCTCCTATGGGATCTGTACTTGTAGGTAAGAAAAAGTTTATGGATAAAGCGATGCGGGTACGCAAAGTTTTGGGTGGAGGTATGAGACAAGTTGGTTTTGCAGCAGCAGCAGGTCTCTATGCTATAGATAATCATTGGAAACGTATGGAAGAGGACCACACAAAGGCTAAGGAATTAGGTGAAATTCTATCCCACCATCCAGCAGTGGGAAAAGTAGATGATATCGAAACAAATATTTTGATCTTTTACCTTAAAGGTCATATTAATGAAAATCAATTTGTGTCCCAACTTAAAGATCAAGGAATATATATTAGTTCCATGGGGCAGGGTAAACTACGAATTGTTACCCATTATGATTATACCCCAGAGATGCATGAGAGTTTTACATCATATTTGAGGAATGGCTTGTTGGTCTAGTAATTAATATTTAAAAGAACACAAATCATTTACCAATAAAATTTCATTTATAACAAAAACCGATGTTTAGAAACATCGGTTTTTTTAGTTCTCAACTTTTCATATTTAAGCTTTCTGAAAAACCAATATCACCAATATTAATGGTGAATTTTCTCCATAATAATTTTGGCTTCATAAAAATAATATCATAGTTATTATTATAAATAATTAAATTATTTATATATTTAATCTGATAATCAGTACTTTATGATTTATTGGAGACAAAAATTAATCAATACAGCTTAACATTTAACTATACTAATCAAAAACTAATATTATGAAAAAACTAATTTGTATTGCTGCAATTGCAGTTTGTGGAAT
>CAXBEL010000084.1:0-17093 GCA_963974735.1 uncultured Flavobacteriaceae bacterium
CTTCTCTGGGTTGTCAATAAGGAAGCGCTTTACATAATACCGCTCCTTATTTCCATCCCAATACACAGCTGAAATCGGTTTTTTAGGAATCCACTTCTCTAAAATGATCATACTCTCTTCAAACCGGGTCGTCAACTCCGGTTGTATGGTTTTGGCAACTCCATCTTGAGTAATAATAAGAAGGCGATCTTCCCCTTTAAACTCCCCAAGTAATTCTCCGCGCCCATCTACGTTAAGTCTTTGTACAGTATCATCAAACCATATTTTTCGTGGTTTTAACGTCGATACGCCTTTCTCTTTTAAATCTATTGTGCGTACAGAATGCTTAGTAACAATATTACCTTTGGCTGTACGTCCTTTTATCAATACATCAGAAAAATCAAGGTCAAATTTTAACTTTTTAATATTGCCTACAGCTCTAAGATAAACAGTTACTACTTCTGCTTCCCCATTGGGATTAGCCGAAAAGTACAATACTGTTGATCCCTTCTTGCCATTCGCCAGATCGTATTCCCTATCCCGAGTCATACTGGTTACATTAAATCGCTTTATGTAAGTACTTCCTCCTGAACCGTCACGGTAGATTAGATTATAAATGGTGCGTTTATCTTTTTTCTTAAAGACTGCAACATGAATAATATCCTTACCAATAAAGGTTTTTGCATCCACTTTTGTCACCATCATTTTCCCTTCTTTGGTAAAAACAATAATATCATCTATATCAGCACAATCGGTTACATATTCGTCTCTTTTTAAAGAAGTACCTACAAAACCTTCTTTACAGTTTACATAAAGTTTTGTATTACGAATTACAACCTTACTTGCCTCTATATCATCAAAGATTCTTATTTCTGTTTGACGCTCCTTTCCTGATCCATATTCATTTTTTAAACGCTTAAAGTAATCAATAGCAAAATCGTTAAGATTCTCTATATGATATTTTACTAATGCGATCTGATCTTCTAATGAATCAATTTTCTGTTGAGCTTTATCTATATCAAATTTTGAAATACGTTTAATACGTATTTCTGTCAAACGCACAATATCCTCTTCTGTAACAGGCCTCTTTAAATGACCTATGTGCGGCTGAAGACCTTTATCTATTGCAGCAATTACCCCTTCCCAGGTTTCTTCTTCTTCGATATCGCGATAAATACGGTTTTCTATAAATATGCGCTCAAGGGATGCAAAATGCCATTGAGATTCCAGTTCCTCAAGTTGTATTTGTAACTCCTGATGTAACAAATCTTTAGTACGTTCTGTAGAACGTCTCAGCATTTCGGTTACGCCAATAAATAGTGGTTTGTTATCTTCAATTACACAACCTAAAGGAGATATGGAAACTTCACAATTTGTAAATGCATAAAGAGCACCTATGGTTTTATCTGGTGATAGTCCTGAAGGTAGATGAATCATTATTTCCACCTCAGAAGAAGTATTATCCTCTATCTTTTTAATCTTTATTTTTCCCTTTTCATTCGCTTTTAAAATGGAATCAATAAGA
Organism: uncultured Flavobacteriaceae bacterium; assembly: GCA_963974735.1. GTDB lineage: Bacteria > Bacteroidota > Bacteroidia > Flavobacteriales > Flavobacteriaceae > Leeuwenhoekiella. The sequence goes on from CAXBEL010000084.1 coordinate 1,505, forward strand.
GAGGAAGTGGTTGTTCCAAATGGGATTTCGGTTACAACCAAAGTATTTTTGTCCAGCTGAGAAATCTTAGCTCGAACCCGAACTCTCCCTCCTCGCATACCATCTTTATAATCACTAAAATCTGCAACACCTGCAGTAGGAAAATCAGGTAAAATGGTAAAACGCTTACCTTTAAGATGTTTTATAGAAGCATCTATTAACTCATTAAAATTATGGGGTAAAATCTTTGTACTTAATCCTACTGCAATACCTTCTGCTCCTTGAGCAAGCAAAAGGGGAAATTTTACAGGTAGGTTTATAGGTTCTCTTTTACGACCGTCATAGGAAGACTGCCATTCTGTAATTTTTGGACTATAAAGCACTTCCAGTGCAAATTTTGACAGTCTTGCCTCAATATATCTGGAAGCTGCAGCGCTATCACCAGTAAGAATATTACCCCAGTTACCTTGAGTATCAATAAGAAGATCTTTCTGCCCCATTTGTACCATCGCGTCTGCAATACTCGCATCGCCGTGTGGGTGGTACTGCATGGTGTGACCTACAATGTTTGCGACTTTATTGTAACGCCCATCGTCAAGATCCTTAATGGAATGCATAATCCTGCGTTGTACAGGTTTAAAACCATCCTCTATTGCAGGTACGGCACGCTCGAGAATAACATAAGAGGCATAATCTAAAAACCAATCCTTGAACATCCCGTTAACCCGGGTTATGGTTTCGCCAGAATTGTCGTCCTCAGGTTTATCTATATTTGGGTCTTCGTAATTTTCGCTCATAGCTTCACTAGGAAGTTATTAATATTATTTCTGTTTAAATTTGGGGATCTCAAAAATTAATTCTCGACAGGATCCAGTTCAACCTTAAGGTTATTGATTATGAATTGCTGTCTGTCAGGAGTGTTTTTACCCATATAGAATTTTAAAAGTTCTTCTATAGACATCGCTTTATCAAGCATTACAGGTGCTAAGCGAATACTCTCGCCTATAAAGTTTTTAAATTCATCTGGTGAGATTTCACCTAATCCTTTAAATCGGGTAATCTCTGGCTTTCCTCCTAAAGCTTCCATAGCATCCTTGCGTTCCTGCTCACTGTAACAATAGTATGTTTTTTTCTTATTACGTACTCTAAAAAGAGGAGTTTCAAGAATATACAAATGACCTTCTTTTATTAATTCTGGAAAAAATTGTAAAAAGAAAGTTATAAGCAATAAACGTATATGCATACCATCGACATCTGCATCTGTTGCAATCACAATATTGTTATATCGCAAGTCCTCCATAGACTCTTCGATGTTTAATGCTGCCTGCAAGAGATTAAATTCTTCATTTTCATAAACAATTTTCTTGCTCATGTTATAAGAATTTAATGGTTTACCGCGTAAACTAAACACTGCCTGAGTATTAACATCACGTGACTTTGTAATTGAGCCCGAAGCAGAATCACCTTCAGTTATAAAAAGTGTACTTTCAAGATTGCGCTCTTTCTTGCTATCTGTTAAATGAACACGGCAATCCCTCAATTTTTTATTATGAAGATTTGCTTTTTTTGCTCTGTCTTTAGCTAGTTTGCGTATGCCAGAAAGTTCTTTACGCTCACGTTCTGCCTGTAATATTTTACGCTGCAGCTTCTCTGCTGTTTCTTGATTTTTATGCAGGTAATTATCAAGATATCTCTTTAAGAAATCGTTGATATAGGTACGTACGGTGGGTAAATCCCCGCCCATATCTGTTGAGCCTAGCTTAGTTTTTGTTTGAGATTCAAAAACGGGCTCCATAACCTTAATACTAATGGCAGAAACTATAGACTTCCTAATATCTGAAGCTTCGTAGTTCTTTCCATAAAATTCCCGGATGGTTCTAACCAATGCTTCTCTAAAAGCTGCTTGGTGCGTTCCTCCCTGAGTGGTATGTTGCCCATTTACAAAAGAATGATATTCTTCAGAATATTGGGTACGACTGTGTGTAAGCGCCACCTCGATATCATTACCTTCTAAATGAATTATCGGGTAAAGCATGTCTGAATCAGCAATACTTTCTGAAAGTAAATCCTTTAAACCATTTTCGGAGAAAAACTTTTCACCATTAAAAACAATGGTAAGACCTCTGTTTAAGTAAACATAGTTCTTAAGCATCTTTTCAACGTACTCATTACGATACTTAAAATTTTTAAATATGGTTTCATCGGGAATAAACGTTACTTTGGTACCTCTTCTTCGTGAAGTTTCTTCTAGAAATTCTTCATCTTTTAAATTTCCCTGGCTAAATTCTGCAGCTGCAGATTTACCATCCCTTGAGGATTCTACTCTAAAATATTCTGAAAGTGCGTTAACCGCTTTTGTACCTACCCCATTAAGCCCTACAGATTTCTTAAAGGCTCTTGAATCATATTTACCTCCGGTATTCATTTTAGATACAACATCTACAACTTTACCCAAGGGGATACCCCGACCAAAATCTCGGACAATAACGCGGGTGCTTTGAATACTTACCTCAATGGTCTTGCCCGCACCCATTACAAATTCATCAATGGCGTTGTCCAGAACCTCTTTTAGAAGGATATAAATACCATCATCTGCACTAGAACCGTCACCTAGTTTACCTATGTACATTCCCGGTCTCATCCGGATATGTTCTTTCCAGTCGAGCGACCGTATATTGTCCTCTGTATATTGTGTTTCTTCTGCCATAAAAAAGTAGGAATGTGTGCTAATATAGGGTTTCGCAAACGTTTATTAAAGCCCAAAACAGCAAAGTAATTAACAAATTTTTATCAAATCCTGTTAAAAACGAATTAAGGCCTTGAAATCAAAATGCAAAAATAGTCTGATACATGATTAAATCAAAGATTCACCATTAAGATCTGTTGTGAGCACATCAGACATATAATCGAAGAAAGGTCGCAATAATTGATAGTGAGCCAGTAAATTATCTTTAAAATTCTCTGCCAAAACTTCTTCATCTGTAAAGGCATGGTCAAAATAAAAAGATTTGTTTCTGATCAAATTAATTGCAGGATGCTCTTTGCTGAATCCCCTAGGTGCTGTTTTAACTTGATTACCCGTGTTAAATCCCCCAAATGCTTTCTTAAAATCTTTTTTATTTAAAATATCCTGAATTTCTGAATCGTCAGTTTCAAACTCTTTTCTTATTCGAAGCAGATCGGCAGGTTCTGGGCTAAAGAAGCCTCCAGCCATTCTTGAATTACCAGGTTCTACACGTAGGTAATAACTACCTCTACGCTGCTCTCCCACTCGACTAAAACTGGCACTTCGGTGTACGTTATAAGGCGTTTTATTTTTACTAAACCGAATGTCCCGATTTATTCTAAACACTTTAATCTTTTCTATTTTGTCATTTAAATTAAGTCCCTCTTCAATCTGCTTATAAAAATCTTTTAGGATCTTTTCATTTTTTTGATAGGACTTTTTATTCTCCGTCATCCATTCGCGATTATTATTCAGCTTTAATTCTTTTAAAAACTCAAATACTGACGGCGGAATTGTTTTTATCATTCAAAAATTTTTTAAGGGAATTATATCCATTTTTTTCGTTTGAAATACCAGAGCAATCCAAAGAACACAATGATCATTGCACCCCATAAATAATAATAACCATATTTGTAATGAAGTTCTGGTATGTTATCAAAATTCATCCCATAGATACCCGCCATAAATGTTAAGGGAATAAAAATACTTGCCATTATAGTAAGCACCTTCATAACTTCATTCATCTTATTGCTTATCGTGGTCATGTACATATCCATAAGACCCCAGGTCATCTCCCTGTATATATCTATACTTTCTGTTACCTGCACTACGTGATCGTATAAATCCCTTATATAAGTAAGCGTTCTTTCATCAATAAGAGGACCGTCTATTTTTTCAATACGGTTTACCACCTCCCTAAATGGATAAACCGCTTTTCTAATACGTAGCACCTCTCGTTTAAGCTCCTGTATTTCTTGCGTTATATCTTTTTCTGGTTCATTTAAAAACAAAACGTCTTCTAAAGCTTCTATTCTATCACTCATATTTTCGATCAAAGTGAAATAATGATCTACGACAGCATCCATAATAGCAAACATGAGATAATCTGAGCCCGCATTACGAATACGCCCTTTAGAATTTTCTATACGTTGACGTAGCGAATCAAAAACGTCCCCATCTGACTCTTGGAAGGTTAGAACAAAATCTGAACCCAGAACTAAGCTAATGTGTTCATTTACAAAATCCCCGGCTTCATTATAATAAAGCATTTTAAACACAACAAATAGATAATCAGGATACTCATCAATTTTAGGTCTTTGACTGGTATCAACAATATCCTCAAGAATAAGCGGATGCAGTTTATAGTTTTCGCCTAGTTTTTCAATCTGTTCTGTAAGGCTTAATCCATCAATGTTAATCCAAGTAACACGTTCAGTACCTTTTTTATCAAAAGCAGTTTCTACATTATTGGTACTGATTTTTTCATAATGGTCTGGTGAATATTCTATAATTTCTACCTTTATCTTATCAGATATTTTAGAACCTGTATAAATTAAAGTTCCGGGTATGTCATTCTTTATTCGCTTTGCAGATCTTTTTCCGTTTGAAAATTTGGGAGTTCTAATTTTAAGCCTTTTTGCCATATTCCTTAAGTATGAACTAAAAGTAAAAAAAGTCCATCAAACGATGGACTTTTTACTATTTATATGAATTTATTTCTAAGCATGCTGCAACTCGTGCTTACCTTCTTTAATCTCTTCAATTAATTTAGAATTAAATGCTGGTAAATCATCTGGATTTCTACTGGTAACAAAACCTTGATCGACAACTACTTCTTTATCTACCCATTTTGCTCCTGCATTTACAAGATCATCCTTTACAGTATGATAAGATGTCATTTCACGACCTTCTACCACACCTGCACTAATTAAAGTCCAAGCTGCGTGGCAAATAGCTGCTACTGGTTTATGCTGCTCAAAGAAATCCTGAACAAATTTTAATACATCTTTATTTGTTCTTAGATTATCAGGATTCATAACCCCTCCTGGTAAGACTAAAGCATTATATTGTTGTGCATTAACCTGATCTACAGTTTTATCTACATCATACTCATCAGACCAATGATCTTTATCCCATGCTTTTATTTTTCCAGCTTTAATACTTACAATATCTACATCAAAACCTTCTTTCTTCATAGCCTCAAGTGGTGAAGTAAGTTCTACTTCTTCAAATCCGTTTGTGGCTAATATTGCAATTCGCTTATTCATAATTTTTCTTTTTTTAGTTGAACAATTAATTCATTGTAAATATAGCCAGAGACAATCTCAATGAGGGTTAAAGCAGGGTTAAAGCTTGTTTTTAAAGGGTTAAAGTTTATTAATATTTCATAATGAGGAACAGTTATACTTATTAATGGTAAATTACTACTAACTGGAAATTGGGACCTTATTGATAAAAAGGACTTGGACAATTAAATGTGGTATTCTAGTAGGAGTTTTAGGGTAGTATTATTTTTGTGAATGTTCAGCGTTGATTAGGTTTGATTATTACTGCTATTCTTTCTAATAAAAAGCTGAAGTTTATATCCACAAATGATTTCTACTATTGAAATTATAAAGAGGATTACATTAAATATCTATTTTCTTCAACTCCACGCTATTCAATATCAAACCGGAGGCCTGAGCAATATGAGTTAGCTTTATAAATTTATCTCCGGCTAAAGCTTCTTTAAAATCTGAAATTGACATAATACCCATTCCCAAATCAAGTAGAGCTCCCATTATTAAACGCACTTGGTGCCTTTTAAAGCCAGCTCCTTTTATTTTTAGAATATAACTTTCTTTGGGGAAAAAGCTGGCTGTGTATATCGTATTAGGTATTATTTCGCAATGATCAACGGTCATTTGAGTAATAGTATTTTCTTTGGGTTTATAAGTAAAGTTTATAAAGTCATGATTTCCTTCTATCATTTTTGCTGCCTCTTGCATAAGCGGGATATCGAGTTCGCCCAGCATGTTGAGCATAAATGGCGCACTAAATGGATGTTCTTTTTTACCAAAAGAAAATAGGTATATATACTCCTTAGTTTTAGGATGCTGAATAATATTAAATTCTGCATTGGTCTCAGAAATTTCCAAAGCCCTAATGTCTGGAGGTAAATTATCATTTAAAAGAGAAAGAAAACTCTCAAGTTTGACAGGATCTTCTTCAACAAAAAGTTCTATATAAGTTTCATTTACAGATACCTTTGCATCGGTACGACCTGCGGCGAGTAATTTAAAATTTTTGCGCTCCATCACAAAACGCAACGTGCGTTGAAGCATTCTTTCCACGGTTAATTTTTCAGGCTGTTTCTGCCATCCATGATAGCGAAACCCTAAATATTGTAATTTTATAAGGTAATAGAACCGTTTTCTAAACATATCACAAAAATAAACCCTTTTGTAACAAAAGCATTTAAAACACTATTAACCGTGTAAGCTTCTTTATTTATTCCTACTACGTTTATATGATTATGGTTAAATTTGAATACAAACATGATTACCTGTGGATAGAAATGATATAATTAAACAGATTAGGCAACATAAGAAAAATGCCAATTTAAATTACCGTTTAAAAGAAGATTCTCAACGTTTTACAGATAAACTTTTTCACGCACTATTTGATTATCAAATAGATTTAGTCAAAAGCTTGGAAGAACTTTCAACTTTGTTTACAGGTCTTGTGGAGCTTGCCTGTTGGGATACAGATAAAAAATGCACAAAAGTCTGGGATAGCTATATCGCCCAGTTACCAGAAATATTAAGAAAGCTTAATCTGGATGCAACAGCTATTTATAAAAACGATCCTGCTGCGCGCTCTATTGAAGAAGTATATCTTTCTTATCCTGGGTTTTACGCCATCGCCATTTATAGATTGAGCCACGAACTTTATAAAAAGGGCTTTCCTGTTGTTCCTCGTTTAATGACAGAATATGCTCATTTTTTAACCGGCGTAGATATTAATCCTGGTGCTTCTATTGGTGAGAGTCTATTTATTGATCATGCCACAGGTATTGTAATTGGTGAAACAGCAGTGATAAAAAACAATGTAAAATTGTATCAAGGTGTTACTCTTGGTGCATTAAGCGTTAACAAAGATTTGCAAAATGTAAAACGCCATCCGACTATAGAAAATAATGTAACTATTTATGCAAATGCAACCATTCTGGGTGGTGATACAATTATTGGAGAGCATAGTACAATAGGGGGCAATGTTTGGCTTACTGCTTCTGTACCGCCCTATTCTTTAGTGTCCCATAGACCAGAAATACAAATACGCGAAATAAACAAAGCATGAATTACAGTTTAGAACGACTTATAGGCAATACGCCTTTAGTAGCATCTCAGGTTCTGCAGACCAATCCAAAGGTTCGATTATTATTTAAGTTAGAAGGACATAATCCTGGGGGTAGTGTTAAGGATCGTGCAGCTTATAATATGATAAAAAGTGCTTTAGATCGTGGCGAAATAGATAAAAACAGTAAGCTAATTGAAGCTACAAGTGGTAATACGGGAATAGCTTTAGCAATGATAGCAAGCATTTACGGACTTTCCCTTGAGATTGTAATGCCCGAAAATTCTACCAAAGAACGTGTACAGACTATGCGGGCATATGGTGCAAAAGTTATACTTACGAGTAAGGATATAGGTATTGAAGGTGCCCGTGATTATGCTGAAGCTAAAGTAAAAGAGGAAGGTTATTATATGTTTAACCAGTTTGGTAACGATGACAACTGGAAAGCGCATTATAAAACAACAGGTCCTGAAATTTGGCGTGACACCGAAGAAAAAATAACCCATTTTGTTTCCTCTATGGGAACTACAGGTACAATTATGGGAACTTCAACTTTTTTAAAGGAAAAAAATTCAGATATTCAGATTGTGGGCGTTCAACCTACAGACGAATCAAGTATTCCAGGTATTAGAAAATGGCCTAAAGAATATCTACCGAAAATTTTTGACGCCTGTAAAGTGGATCGAGTAATTGAGGTAAGTGAAGAAGAGGCCCGTGTAATGGCAAAAAGACTTGCAAAAGAAGAAGGCATTTTCTCTGGTATGAGTAGTGGCGGTGCTACAGTGGCAGCTCTAAAGCTTTGCCAAGAGTTGGAGTCTGGAATTGTAGTTTCTATTATCTGTGACCGTGGAGACAGGTACTTATCATCAGATCTTTTTGATGAGTAATGATTTAAATAAGCAATATCAAGGCTTCTTAAAAACACCAGACTTATTCCTGCCAGACTATAATGGTTTTAAAATTTTTGATTCTGACAATTTAAATCCTAATTACAATGCACTTTTAAGGGTTCCAAACAATATCCGCTTTGGGCAGCGGATGGAATATTTTATGGAAGCAGCATTCAATTCTTCTGCACGTTATAAAATAATCGCTAAAAACCTTCAGATTATTCACGAGAAGAAAACCATTGGTGAATTGGATTTTTTACTGAGAGATGAAGAATCACAAACATATATTCATCTTGAGTTTGTCTATAAATTCTACCTTTTTGATCCGCAATATAATGAGAACCCATTAAACTGTTGGATCGGTTCTAATAGAAAAGATACATTACGAGCTAAGATTGAAAAATTAAAGAATCATCAGTTACCCATCCTCTACCGAAAGGAAACCGCTCTATATCTTCAAAAGTTGAAAATTGATTCTTCAGAATTTGAACAACAAGTCTGTTTTAAGGGTCAATTATTCATAAATTATAAAGAAAGTAAATTCAAAGAGAAGTATTTAAATAGTTCTGCCATTTTGGGTACTTATATTAATTTGCAGGATTTCACAAACCTTCCTAATCAACAATCTCTGTATTTTCTTCCCCAAAAGACACATTGGGTATTGGACCCTAAGGACTATTCCGGACCATGGCATTCCTATTCAGAAATTAAATCCGAACTAATAAATACTATTGAGAAGAAACAATCGGTTTTTTGCTGGGTAAAAACAGAAAGTAATGAGTTTCGGCGCTTTTTTGTGACGTGGTGGTAAATTTCACATCCATTAACATGCTTTTATTAATCCATTGTGAGTGTAGCAACTTCTGAGCCTTTATTTTTAAAATAAAAATTATGATAAAACCAGCTACAAAAGTACCAGATTTAAAAGTTAACCTCATTAATGGAACTCAATGGGAATTGAGCAAGCAGAAACCAGAAAATTATACCCTTATTGTATTTTACCGAGGACTTCATTGTCCTGTGTGTAAAAAATATCTTGAAGACTTAACAACTAAACAAGAAGATTTTAGCGGAAGAGGTGTGAATATTATAGCAATTAGCATGGATACTGAGAAAAGAGCAAATAATTCTCGAGATAAATGGGATATCTCTGGTTTACCCATTGGATATGGAATGTCGGAAGACACAGCTAGAGAATGGGGTCTCTATATTTCAAACGCTATCAAAGATGAGGAACCAGATGTATTCTCAGAACCAGGATTATTTTTAATAGAACCTGATTTAACGCTATACTGTTCCGCGGTTCAAACAATGCCTTTTGCAAGGCCGGATTTTGAAGATCTCTTAAAAGCAATCGACTTTGTAAAAAAAGAAGATTACCCTGCTCGAGGAGGAAAATAATTGACACTTATATAATCTATAAAACCCATCAAATGATGGGTTTTTCATTTTCATACATTCCTATAGATAAATTTATATAAAATAATGTATCTATCTGTTCAAGAGCATTTCGGCGGACACTTTGTTATGATCGCAGTTAAAAATTTCAATTCTACGAACTCATAGTTTAGGCTCCCATCCCGGCTCGTACTCTCTTTTCCAAAAGGACATTGCTTCTTTGTCTTTTATAATTTTGCCTGATTGAGCATCTATCTTAATAGATCGATTCACATTTTGAGCAATATTTCCTAAATGACAAAGCATTGTAGAAATACTGGCATCCGCAATTGGAGCATGAAGTTTTGTGTCCGTTTTAATAGAATCCAAAAAATTGGCAATGTGTGAAATATCTAACACGCCTTCACCAGTTGTATCTGTTGTCGCACTTTTACTTTCCTCTAATTCAGTTTTTATCAACTTTCCATCAAGATCAAATAATTGATAGTCATTTCGGCTAAGCATAATAGATCCCCTACTGCCATAAATAGTAGCGCCCCTTCCGGGTCTGTTAGGCTTCAACATTCCTCGACTATGTCCCGTCCATGTAATAAATTTATCATCTTTAAATTGGTAGGTGACCTGTTGATTATCTGGAAACTCCCAATCGTCATCATAGGTGTATTTTCCTCCAAAAGAAGTAACGCTTTCTGGAGTATCAACTCCTAATGCCCAGCGACAAATGTCTATTTCGTGCGTCCCATTATTGTGAACTTCTCCTGTTCCCCAATCTCTAAACCAATGCCAATTATAAGGGTGAACATTGTCTCTGTAAGCTTGTCTTGGCGCTGTACCTTGCCAAAGATCCCAATCTAAAGTACTCGGCACAGGAATTTTCTTCCCCTTACCTATTGATGCTCTGTTATTAGTATAGTATGCCTCCCCTTTAAAAACATTTCCTATTATTCCCTCATTGATTTCCTTTACTGCAAGAATAGAAGTTTCTGCTGATCGCTGCTGAGTCCCCATTTGGACTTTCTTGCCATATTTTTTCTGAGCAGCTACTAATAACTCATTTTCATGAAGATTATGACTGCACGGCTTTTCAACATATACATGTTTACCTGCCTGTAAAGCCATTATAGCAATAGGAGCATGCAAATGATCAGGTGTTGCTATAACTATTGCGTCTATATCCTTATCCTCAAGAATTTTCCTAAAATCTTTTTGAACCTGTGGTATGTAGCCAATATTTTTTTCACACCAGGTATTATGTTCTTCAATAATTAAATCATCGACGTCGCAGTTATAGATCACTTTTGCACCAGCATAGGCGTGAATTCCTTTTATCAAAGCCTTTGCCCTACTTCTAATACCAATAACAGCAATATTAATTTGATCATTCGCTCCCAAAGAATTAGCAAAACCCCATTTAGGAAGTATCATTCCACCAACTATTAAAGCCGCACTGCCTGTTGCCGTTTTTTGAACAAATTTTCTTCTTGAAATCATAAAAACAGGTTTAAAGAGATTTGATTTTTATATTTCGAAAAGAAACTTTATTTCCGTGGTCTTGAAGTAGAATATGGCCTTTTTTAGCTTCTCCAAAATTGGGCCAATCAACATATTTGCTCTCCGAGACTAGTTTACGGTAAGAATCACTTTTGCGCTCATATTCTAGAACTTTCATTCCATTTAACCAATGCTCAACGTGATTTCCTTTTGAAATAATATGTGCTGTATTCCATTCTCCTATTGGATTTACAGGTTTGTTTGGATCTGCTTTAATAAGATCATAAAGAGAAGCCATAGTTCTGCTCCCATCGTGATTTCCCAATTTGGCATCTGGATGTCTCTCATCATCTAAAATCTGATATTCTAAACCAATTGAAGAGCCTGGTCCCTTGTTTAAATCTGTATCTACAAAATATTTGATTCCGCTATTTGCGCCCTCTGTTATTTTAAAATCAACTTTTAATTCAAAATCTCCATAAACTTCTCTTGTAACTATATCGCCTCCGGCTGCAGATTCTGCACCACCGCTAGGTAGAACTGTTAATTCCCCATTTTCTATTACCCAACCTTCTTTAGGAAATTCATCTAATTTTGCTCCTCTCCAGCCATTTAAGGATGAACCATCCCAAAGTAATTTCCAGCCATTTTTAAATTCTTCTGAGGTAAGTTTATTTTTGGTTTTAACTGGGGATAAGGGAGATTGTTGGGAATATTTCGTTGGATTTTCTGTAATAATTTTAATATTCTTCCAAACTATTTCTTTTCCGGGCTTTTCATTTTTGTCTATACTGTGTACTTGCAAAGCAATAAAACCACTTGCCGTTTTGCCATCAATTAAATAAGCGGCAGGCACATCATTAATCCAAGTTTTTAGAGTATCTCCAATAGCCTCTATTCTATAATGATTCCATTCATTTTGTCTAAAAGCCTTCTGAGCCTTGGGATTATCTGTTAACTCATAAAGCCACTCTCTTCGCCCTTCATCATAAATACCTGCACTCCAAGCCCTTTTTGAGGGATCAATTTCTATTTGATAGCCGTGAACACGACCGTTTTGATAATATGGAAAACTATTACTGCGTATCTGAATTCCGGAATTCATAGAAGAATCAACCTTATAATCCAGTTCAAGAATAAAGTCAGAATAAGTTTTATCTGTCGTTAAAAAGGAATTAGGACTATTGGGAACGGTCGTGCCAACTATAGTGCCATCTCTAACCGTATAATCTGCATTACCTCCTTTAACTGTCCAGCCATCCAAAGTTTTGCCGTCAAATAAATTAACCCAATATGCGCTCTCCTGAGCATATAAAGAAGTGGAGCTGAATATCGATAACAGAAATAAAACTAAAAGAAAATAATAAGTGGAGTTTAAATATTTCATATAAATAATAATGAAAATTATCAATATTAAATATATGAAATACACACACAACCCTCAATAAAAATAAGGATTACATTATTTTAGTATTAAAAATTTAAAAGTTATGCTTTGTTTATAAAGGATATTTACTAAAACTTATTGTATTTATTTCTTCCTGTTGAGCAATACCTGTTCTATATCTTTTAAGGCATAACCTTTTGCTTTTAAGAGAATTAGATAATGAAAAAGTAAATCTGCGCTTTCATTTAAAAAGAGATCATCATTCTCATCTTTGGCTTCGATAACTGTTTCTACAGCTTCTTCCCCTACTTTCTGCGCAATTTTATTGATACCAGAACGAAAAAGACTCGCAACATAACTCTCATCATTATCTTTATTGGTTTTGCGATCTTCAATTACCTTTTCTAATTCACTAAAAAAACCAAACTGCTGCACATTTTTATCTCCCCAACATGTATCTGTACCTGTATGACAAGTAGGACCTTGCGGATTTACGGTAATCAATAGCGTATCGTTATCGCAATCATTTTTAATAGCCACAAGCTCTAAAAAATTACCGCTTTCTTCACCTTTAGTCCATAAGCGTTGTTTGCTCCTGCTGTAAAAAGTAACTTTTTTAGTTTCATTTGTCTTTAAAAAAGCTTCTTCGTTCATATACCCAAGCATCAATACATTTTTGGTTTTTACATCCTGTATAATCGCCGGTACTAGGCCTTCTGCGTTGTATTTAATATTCATATTTTTTTAGCTTACGCGAAATTAAATCCGCATCGGTATATTTTTCTCTTTTAGATTATTTTTTAAATCCTGGATATCTATTTCGTGAAAATGAAAAACACTGGCAGCCAAAGCCGCGTCTGCTTTACCCTCAACAAACGTGTCTGCAAAATGTTGCATATTCCCTGCCCCACCAGAAGCGATAATGGGAATATTAAGTAACTCACTAAGTTTTGCCAATGCTTCATTAGCAAAGCCATCTTTTGTACCATCGTGATCCATTGAGGTAAATAAAATCTCACCTGCTCCCCGATTTGCTACTTCCTGTGCCCATTCAAACAAATCCAATTCTGTGGGTACTTTACCCCCAACCAGATGCACTTTCCACGTTCCATTTATTTGCTTGGCATCGATAGCTACAACAACACATTGCGAACCAAATTTTGCCGCCAGATCATTAATTAATTGTGGATTTTTAACCGCCGAAGAATTGATTGAAACTTTATCTGCTCCGTTTTGTAAAAGCACATCCACATCCTCAACAGATGAAATCCCACCCCCTACTGTAAATGGAATATTTATTTTTTCAGCTACTCGCAGAACAAGATTGGCCAAGGTTTTACGCTTTTCTTCTGTTGCAGAAATATCTAGAAACACAAGTTCATCTGCTCCAGTCTCTGCATATTTTGCAGCGAGTTCTACAGGATCACCCGCATCACGCAAATCGACAAAATTAACGCCCTTTACAGTACGCCCGTTTTTAATATCAAGACAAGGTATGATTCTTTTTGTAAGCATAACGTTAGTTTAGTTTTGCAGAATATAGCTTTCCAGTTGTTTCAGTTTAATTCTACCTTCATATATCGCCTTGCCTATAATTGTTCCTTCACAGCCTATTTCTGCAAGTTTAGGCAATTCATCAAAATGTGAGATTCCGCCACTGGCGATAAGCTTAATAGATTCTCCATTATTTGAAGATGTTTCTTCTAAAATCTTTTTATATAAATCAAATGAAGGTCCTTCGAGCATCCCGTCTTTACTTATATCTGTGCAAATTACATAGTGCACCCCTTTCTCTTGGTATTGTTGAATAAAAGGGATCAACTCTTCTTTTGATTCTTCTAACCAGCCTGATACAGCAACTTTCTCATCTTTTGCATCAGCGCCCAAAATGATTTTATCACTTCCATATTTATCCAACCAACCTAAAAAGGTATCCGGATTTTTTACGGCAATACTCCCTCCAGTAATTTGTTGCGCTCCGCATTCAAAGGCTATTCTCAAATCTTCATCAGACTTTAAACCGCCTCCAAAATCAATTTTAAGCGATGTTTTTGAGGCGATTTGCTCAAGCACTTTATGATTTACAATGTGTTTGCTTTTTGCACCATCTAGGTCAACTAGATGTAAATATTGTATACCGTGATTTTCAAACTCTTTGGCAACCTCCAATGGGTTCTCATTATAAATCTTTTTGGTATTATAATCACCTTTGGAGAGGCGTACACATTTACCTTCAATGATATCTATTGCTGGGATAATACGCATTTTATAGTTTTAAAAAGTTCTTCAATACTTGTTCTCCTGGTTCTGCGCTTTTCTCTGGGTGAAATTGCACTCCATAAAAATTATCCTTTTGCAAAGCCGAAGCATAATCGTTCTCATAGTTTGTAACTGCAATGGCTTCTGGGCAATTAGTAGCATAAAAGCTATGAACCAAATACATAAAAGATTTGTCTGGAATCTCTTTAAACAACTCACTTTTTAAGTCTGTAACCTGATTCCAGCCTATCTGGGGCACTTTTACTGCATTTGAAAAACGTACTACATCTACATTAAAAATTCCTAATCCTGCCGTAGCTCCTTCAGTAGTAGAATTACACATCAATTGCATCCCTAAGCAAATTCCCAAAACAGGTTGTTGCAAAGTGGGAATCACGTGATCGAGCCCTGTATGCTTTAATTTTGCCATAGCGCTACTTGCTTCTCCTACGCCAGGAAAAATAACTTTATCTGCACTTTGTATTTCATTTTTATCATCTGATAATACGGCGTTTACCCCTAATCTTTTAAATGCAAACTTCAAGCTTTGAATATTACCTGCTCCGTAATTTATGATAACCAATTTCATCAATTCCTATTCTTTTTTAGTTCTTGGTTTCTACCAAACCAGTTTCTTAAAGCATTCCTTTGGTGCTGGGTAAAATCATCTTTTCGGCATCGCGTTTTACAGCAGCTTTTATCGCTTTCGCGAAAGCTTTAAAAATAGCCTCAATTTTGTGGTGCTCATTCACCCCTTCTGCTTTTATATTAAGATTGGCCTTAGCACCGTCTGTAAAGGATTTAAAGAAATGGTAAAACATTTCGGTAGGCATCTCTCCTATT
>CAXBEL010000085.1:0-17092 GCA_963974735.1 uncultured Flavobacteriaceae bacterium
GGATTTTCGAGTGAGGGCTCAAGAAGACCGCACCGAAAATCCTGTCAAGAAAATTAAGCCGATGGCTTTCCGATTACAAAAGCGGACTTGATTCACAATTTCGGCTCGGGAATGAAGTGTTCCTTCCCAGAGAAGCGGGAAGGTTAACGGAATGGAAAACTAAACATTAAAAAAATCATCACCTTCATATGGAAAATAACTACTCTTTTAACGGAACGGTATTAATCCCAGATATAAGGGGTTACCAAATTTGTCAATGAGACAGAATTTAATGTAGGTCGTAAATCACAAAAGAACTTTTAAGTGTTGCGATAAACAGTAACACGCTAAACCTTAAAATTTCTGAAATTGAAAGTGATCCGGTATTATTTTATGCAAAAAATTACATAACTCCAATACAGATAAAAAATCAATTTGAGATTATGTTAAAAATTTTTAATGATAAAATAAATGAGCTTAATGCAGAGACCGGTTTAGAAATTGATTTAGTATTGAAAATGATTGCGCATTATGGCGAAATATCTACTTATAAAATTGGAGCTTTTGAAAAATTATATGGCAAGACTATTATTGAAGCACATACTTTGCTTAAAAATTCAATTGAAAGCAATTCTTACGTTTTTAATAACTGATACCCATTTTAATGCTTCTAAGGATAAATTTCTAAGCTCTTGTTATTATTATAGCAGTCAACTATGTGAAGTGAAGGGAAATTTAAAAATATCGGCTATACTTATTTTGATCATACCATACAAATGATACTCTTGGTTTAAATAGTCTAATAGCCAAAAAAACTTTGGAAATGATCGAAAAAATCTATTTTGAAAATGCTTATACTAAGTTTTCAAAGTAATTTTTTGTGTAATTGAGAACATAAGATTTCCTACTTCTGGCAATTGGAAGTTCTATGTCTTGCAGAAATATTTTAGAATCCTGAATGCTTTTGAAATATTTTAAATTCACTATATAGGATTTATGAATTTGTAAAAATTCCTGTTCAGGAAGTTCTTCCAAAATATTTTTCAAGGTTTGGTGAACGATCATCTTATCTTCATTATCCCTATAAATTTCAATATAATTCTGCAAAGCGCTTATATAAATAATATGATAGGGATATATTTTGTAAAGCATCCCATTTTCTTTAAAAAGCAACGGAGATGAAGGCCTTTCTTTATCATACATCAATTCATATAATTTTTTCACTTTATTAACGGCTATTTTAAAATCTTCAAAAAATATAGGTTTTAACAAGTAATCAATCGCATTTACTTTATAGCCTTTAAGAGCAAATTCTGGGTGAGCGGTGGTGAAAATAATCATTACCCCCAAATCCTTTAGCGTTTTCGCAAAATCCATCCCACTCAAAAAAGGCATTTGAATATCTAAAAATATCAAATCGACAGGATCCTTTCTGAGTTTATTTAAGGCAAGATGGGCATTGGCATAATTACCTACCGGTTCCAGAAAATCGAGTTCTTTAATAAATTCATTTAAGCCTTCGCGAGCTATGCGTTCATCATCAACTACGATACACTTCATTACTTTTTGATAAATTTAATTGTAGCTTAACTTTATAAATTCCATTTTCGGCTTCTTGATGCAACTCATAGTTCTTGGGATACGATAACTCTAACCTTTTTATAGCCTGTTCTAACCCTATCCCAGTTTTTTTTACTTCATCAGAAATTTCAGCAAATGTATTTTCTATTTCGAATTTTAACTGGGCTTCGTTATCTACGGATATTTGTAATTGAATATAATTCTCGTCTTCATTGGGAGCAACGTGCTTAAAAGCATTTTCGAAAAATGTGGAAAGCAAAAAAGGAATAATTACAAGTTGATTTTCAGGGATCGCATGTATAGTAAAGTCAACCTTCATTGTTTCATCAGATTTTTCTTTTTCCAATTGAAAATAGTATTTCAGGAAAGTAATTTCATCTTCGAGTTTTATAAATTTATTTTCGGATTCATATATATAATATTTCAATATTTTGCTGTAGCGGGAAAGTAATTCCAAGGCTTCATTTTTATCTTTTATGATCAAAAACTGAAGATTATTCAGAATATTGAACGTAAAATGAGGGGTCAGTTGATTACGCAAGTGTTCTATCTCTATTTTTAAGACGCTTTTCTCTAGTTCTTGCTGTTTTTTTTCATAGGCTGAATTTCTTTGAAAGGTTTCTACCGCATAGCTCATCACTGAGATAAAAATGGTTAATAAAAACAGGCCAAAAAACATTGAAGCAAGCAAATCATTTACGTCCACTTGATATTCCGGTTTTAAAAATTGGAACAGCATCTCATATCCATAAAGCGTTAAAACCGAAGAACTCACAAGCGCTAATAGTAAATTACAAATTATTGATTTCGTATCAATTTTATAAAATTGATAGTGCTGAATAAATACCCGTCTTACAAAAGTTTCGTGGACGATTATAACCAGCATCACTCCCAATGTATACAATAAAGCCCCGAACAATTGAAACTCCTTATTGTTAACCAATTGGAGCAGGATAATGAGGAAAATAAAAATCCAGAAAAAGAAGCGTATATTTTTTATCGAAAAACTCACTTTTCAAATGTATATCTTTTATAATATTGATCTTATGCAGTTCATCAAAAATTATAGACTGGTTATCAAAAAAGAAGCCTAAGCATTTTACTGTGCCATAGTTTTGTTTCAAATTCAGTCAATAATGAAACAACTATTTTTTATTATTCTATTGGTTTTAATAGGTAATTCGGTAAACGCACAACTTTCTTTGAAAACAGAATATTTAGGAAACTCTAAATACCACCCAAAAGATGGTAAATCATCAACAGGTGAAGAAGGATCGGCGTGGTTATATCAGGGAAATTTAAAACTGCCTTTAAGTATTAGTAACGATAGTATTCCAAAAATTTGGGGAGTAGATGTTGCTGGGGCAGTGGTTAATTTAAACAATACCCATTTAACCAGGAATGAAGTGGTATCCCATATCACAAATCTTCAAGTTTCGCTATTTCACCTTCGTCCTTTAAAAAATAATTGGTCGCTGCTCGCCTTCGCAGGTGCCGGTATCTATACCGCAGAAAATTCTCTAAAAAGGATAAAAAGCAACCAAATCTTAGGAAATGCCGGAGCTATTTTTATAAAAAAAATGAATAAAAATCTTGAATTAGGTGGCGGTGCGGTACTTAATAACGCCTTTGGTTATCCTATGCTATTTCCGGCTTTTTATTTCAATTATAGCTATGAAGGTCGTTACGAAGTAAAAGCTTCGGTAATGAATGGGCTAGAACTATTGGCTGGGTACACTTTTTACGAAAATTTCGCATTATATTTTACTGCCACAATTAATGCGCAACTGGCTTTATTGGAAACAAATGATAATGATAAAAAAGTCATTTTTACACATCAATATATCATTGTAGGTTTACAACCAGAACTAAAAATTAACAAGCATATGAGGATACCTATTACGGTGGGGATGAATGCAACCCGCTTTGCTTATTTTACAGACAGAAACTTAAAATCTGTTTTTCAAGATTCTGAAAATGATGCTCATTTTGGAATTTCACCTTATGCCGGAATAGAATTGAAAGTAAAATTTTAGTTATGAAAATCACCTGCTATAAAAGTAGTAATTAAGAGATAGTGAGATTATTCCACCTTGTTATAAACTATCTCATAACCCTTCTCAGTGTTTGTACTATATCCGCTAAAAATCAAAGTACTATCTGTGATTTTTAGTTTTTCACAACGTTCTTTTTCAGTTATAATAAAAATAATATCAGAATAGGTAGTGTTCTTTATATTATTCACTTCAAAGGGACATTTGCTCGAAATTTCAAATGCTCTAAATTTTGGCTCCTCCACCACACCTTCTTCTGTAAATTTAGCTTCCTGTTCTCTAATCTCAACACTTCGGAAAGGATATTCAGGCTCTTTCCATTTTCCCTGAAGATTTTTAATAATTTGATCTTTATCCAGGTTTGAAGATTGGTTTATTGCTCCTTTGCTTTCTTCAACTACCGTTTCATTAATTGTAGGTTCTTTTTCTTTTGAACTTGTTGTTTTATTCTTACAAGAAAGAAGAACAACAAATACGGCTAATACAATAAAATATTGTTTTGAATTCATAAATTAATCTATATTTTAAATTTTACTTGAATATCTCCCTTTCAATTCTTATTTTATTATTAATGCTGTAAAATACAACCATTAGCCCTACTCGAAGGCTAATGGTTATAAATAGTTGAAAATTAACTCATATATTTTTCCAAAAACCTTGATTTCATTTCAGCCCGAGCCTCAA
Organism: uncultured Flavobacteriaceae bacterium; assembly: GCA_963974735.1. GTDB lineage: Bacteria > Bacteroidota > Bacteroidia > Flavobacteriales > Flavobacteriaceae > Leeuwenhoekiella. The sequence goes on from CAXBEL010000085.1 coordinate 4,299, forward strand.
TAAATTCTATGTCCGTACCTTCAGCAATGATGTCCAAAGGAAAACGAAGAGGTCTCTTCCCATCTTCCATTTCAATAAGCTCTTTTATTCCATCGGCAATGATTTGTGGATCTGGATTATATTGCTCCATTTTACTTTGAAATGCAGATCCCAAAGCATTGAACTGTTCAGATCCTACAGGCTCGTAAGCTTCGGCTATTTCCTGTTTATCGGCGTGAAACCCAGGTTTTTCATTTCTTCCCATCTCTGTTGGATAAACGCCAGGTTGTATAGAAACATTGTCAATTCCAAATTGCTTTAATTCTTCTTGTAATCCTTCCGTAATACTCTCAACCCCAAATTTTGATGCAAGATACGGAATCATAAATGGCAAAGTATGTGCACTTGCTCCTGAAGTGATGTTAATGATTAATCCACTACGATTTTTGCGCATACTAGGAAGTACTGCCTGATAGGTTCGTAATATGCCGTAAAAATTGACTTCGAACATATTTTTAACCTGATCGATACTATAAGCCTCCAAAAGACCAAATCCATTAACCGCTGCATTGTTTACCAATACATCAATTTTTTGATGCTTTTGTAGTGTTTTTTCAAAAGCTTTCTGTACTGAAGAATCGTTGATAACATCTATTTCAACGACATCTACATTCGGTAATTGGGAAAGTTCCTGAGCTACCTCTTTGTTTTTGCCTGTGATGCCCCTCATTCCCGCTATAACCTTATACCCTTCTTTTGCCAGTGTAAGGGTGGTTAATTTGCCAAATCCTGTGCTTGTTCCTGTTATAAAAACTGTTTTACTCATCATTAAATTAGTTAAAAATTATACTTTTTGTTCTCGTTAATTACGCCACTGTGTTTGATTGAAAAATATTGATCCGGTTACCGTCAGGGTCTAAAATCATTGTAGAGAATAATCGGTCTTCTGCCAGATAGCGATCTTTCCATAAAAAGTCCACTCCTTTTTGAGCTAATTCCTGTGTGGTCAACTTTAAATCTTCTACTTTAAAAACAATCGCTTTACTTCCTATCACACTCGGTGCAGCCTCTGTTCTTGCATCCTTTTCAATAGATTCAACATACTGGTTTTCTGAATTTTGTAGGATTTCCAGTTTTATTCCCGCACCTTCCAGAAAAGCCCTTTTTAAAGTTCCTTTTGTACCAGGAATGGTCTCTTGAGCTAGCAATTTAAAGCCGAGAGCATCGGCATACCACGCTACAGCTTTATCTACATCCGAGACCACAAATGCAACATTATAAATAGTTAAGGTTGTTAATCCTGAATTATTTTTTTCTTTCATAAAATTGGTTTTTGGTCCTATTTATTAATTTTTAAATTAAAACTACTTGCTTTTTGCAAGTGTAAATATACGCAACTACTTTTGATTTACAAGTAGTTTATTTTTTTAGTATTTTTGTGCTATGAAAAAGACTAAGAAGAAATCTAATTGTCCAATAAATTCTGCTTTAGAAGTATTTGGGGATAAATGGACATTTTTAATTGTGCGTGATATAATGTTTAATGGAAAACATTATTATGGAGAGTTTTTAAATGCTGAAGAAAAAATTTCGACAAATATTTTAGCAGATAGGTTAAGCTTACTGGAACAATCAGGTATTATTACTAAAACGAAGGATAACAACCACAAATCAAAATTTGTGTACCGACTGACTCAAAAGGGTATAGACCTTTTACCTATTTTATTAGAATTTATCGTATGGTCTTCCAAATACGATAAAGATGTTGATGAGGATAATGCATTTTTTGAATCAATTAGAAAAGATAAGATTAAAATGCTTGACGAAATATCTAACAAGCTAAAAAATGAGTTGATAGAGGACTAGTACAACCTACTTTAATTTTTGTAGCGCTTTTTCTCTTCTGAAGTTTCTTAAGCCTTCATCTATTTTAATCAAGACTATTCATAAAAAGAAAAATTAATAGTCGTATTCATTGTAATAGAAGATTAATGGGGAAGTGATTTCCTCTGTTTTAAAAACTCTATTGCAGGCTTTTATTAGATGTCCTAAATTCCTGAGGAGTACTTCCAGTATACTTTTTATAATAATTTATAAAATGAGAATCTTCTTTAAAATTTAAAGCCCAGGCGATTTGTTTAATTCCCCAGTTTGAATGAAGTAAGATAATATTTGCTTCCTGAATTATCCTATCTCTAATAACGGTAGATGTAGTTTTTCCTAAATAGGTTTTTAAATTCCTATTGAGAGAGGCAACCGTTGTTCCCAAATTTTTTGCAAAATCATTAGGGGAACGCAGTTGTAAAGGATGATCTTTCCTTACCGAAAGAAATTGGTTATCCAGCATAGTTAAAAAACGATCAGTCAAACTACGATTTGGATTGTTAGCCCCTGCGTCTGGGGCATCAGCACTTAATTTTTGTGTATAATGAATAAGATCAAACAATCTGTTTGTGATTAATTGTTCTTTAAAAGCATATGAAGATTTAAACTCTAATTTCAACTGCTGCATTATCTGAAACAATTCTTCGTATGTATCTTTTTCTAGAGAATAAATATAGATTTCCCCGGGTGTAAATACCGGTAGTGACCATAAATTGATTCTGCTGGAGTTGTTTAAGAAATTTTCAGAAAAAACACAATACTCTCCCTTAAAATTCTCATCTAAAGTTTCGAAACTTGCTCTAGTTCTGGGATTTACAAATACAATTGATTTACCCCCAACCTCTACTTTTTTATTCTGAAAAGAATATATACCCTTACCATCTAACAGCGCTATTTTAAAAAAATCTTTACGTTGATAATTACGACATTCTGCTTCATTTTGCTTAAGGTCTTCCCAATCTAAGATATCAAAAAAACCTAGAGAAGTGTTTTTTCCAGGTGAAAAAGAATTCAAGAAGTATTTATAAAAACGATCTATGGTTAACGGTCTCTTCATAATTCATTCCCATTTTAGAATGTATAAAGGTGTTTTAGGCACCTTTATACATTTATAATTACTTACTAAGATAAGAATCGAAATCCTTTTATTAAAAATTTTCCTTCATCCATTGATTTAAATTTAGTGTTGAAATATCATTCTGAAAATTGAAGGTTTTGGACAAAGGCCAAGAGACTCCTGGATCGGTAAATACTAATCTATACTTCTTAAGATTATCGTCGGGTTCTTCAGCGAGTTCACTTTTTAGGAAGTTTTCATCCCAAAGTACCCGATCTATTTTAAAATTAAAAAACTCTTCAACCCTATCGGCTATCTCCTTAAATGTCAATGTCTCTCCAGAAACAAATACTACTTCATCAATAATTTCAGGTTTATGAAACAAAACGGAGATAGTTAATTTTCCAATATCATCACAAGAAGTTAACGTGAGGGAATTTTGCCAATCACCTAAGGCATTTACCCTTTTTTCTGAAAGCCTGATCACACCAAAATCTTCTCTAAATAAAAAACTTGTGATCATTCCCACAGAAAGTATTATCCAATTTGTAGAATTTTGTTGCCTTAATAGGTCTCTAACATCCAATTGTTCATCAAATAATGGTTGCGCACTTCCTCTGCCTATTTTATCATAATCTACCCCGAATTGCCAAGGAATATATTTCTTTATATTTGCTTTTAATACAGCTTTGGTTATTTTTATCTGCATTCCAGCTCCAATAGAAAAACCACTACAACTTATAACTATATCGTATTCTTTAATTACGTTAGCTAATTCAGCTATACTGTTTTCTTTTAAGTTCAAGGGTACTGGATCAGCATTCACCTGTTTTAAAACCTTCAATACTTTATCATCTTGTTCAAATACCTCAGGCAAATCCAATACTCCTATTTTTTCTAACTCTATATTGTTTGCCTTAACGTATTTGTTTAGATTACTGATCATTGCAATACCCAATTCACCTGTACCAATAATTAAAATTGAATCTTTCATTTTCATTCTTTTTTGCCGTTATTAATGAATCATTTACTTTTCAAAAGTAGCAAAGACGAGATGTGAATGAGGTGCAAAAAAAGTGCTTTGTATTGCAAAAAAGGTGTCTCAATATGAACTAATCAATTTCTATTACAATCTTTCCGAATAGATCTTTTGAGGTGGCAGCTTTGTAAGCTTCTACCGCTTCTTTGAAGGGAAATACTTTATGAATTGGAGGTTTAAAATCGTGCGTATTGATAAAGTCTACCAAATCTAAGTGAGCAGCTGTACTTCCTACGGCCGTGCCTCGAATGGAAGCTCCTTTCATCATTAAATTCACAAAATTGGGCGCTTTCTCTGCATAATCAAAAAGTCCCATAAAGGCAATTTCACCTCCAAATTCTACGGCAGCAATAGTCTGATCGATAGCAGATCCCCCTACGGTGTTAATTACTTTAGAGGCACCTCCGTAAGAATCAAATATAACTTCACCCCACTTTTCTTCTTCACTATAATTTACCGAATTGGTTATTCCAAGCTCGCTTAATTTATCCAATTTTTCTTGCTGGCTGGACGTTCCTATTACTTCCGCACCGGCCGCTTTGGCAAATAGCAGGGAAAAAAGGGAAACACCACCGGTTCCTAAACCTAGCACTTTATCCTTTTCTGTTAAAGGTCTGGCATAAGGACGGTCTCCATTTACCGCCGTCCAAGCAGTGAGTGCTGCACAGGGAATGGTGGCCGCTTCGATTAAAGTCCATTTTTCTGGAGCTAAGGCGATTCTTTCAGCATTTAGTATGATATATTCCGCTAAAACCCCGTGATGCCCTTCTGATCCAAGTCCAAAATCCAGGCCGGGAATCGGAGGTCCATCTGCCCATTCTTCCGGAGTGTAGACACTAGTTACCTTATCACCCTCGTGCCATTTGGTAACATTTTCACCAAGCTTATCGATAATACCTGCTCCATCTGAAAGGGGAATGATATCGGAAGAAACCGCACCGCCGTACATTCCCTGAAGTACAATTTGATCCCGGTAATTGATTGAAGCAGCCTTCATTTTAATTCGTACCTGGCCTGGTCCCGGTTCCGGGATAGCTACATTCTCGATTTTGAGGCCGTCCAGCGTGGTTTCACCCGCCTTTAGTACCCAACGTCTCATTGTATCTGTTTTAGTTGTTTCCATATATAAAAATTTTAATTTGAGTAAAATTAATTATATTTACTTTCTTATTTATAGTACTTTCTATTTGGAAAGTGCTTTCCAAATAGAAAGTATACGTTAACACTAAAACTATGGTTAAGGAAAAAGAAAATCCAAATGTAAAAAATGGTCATCCCGATGAATGTGCAGAATGGATCTTACCGGTAAGAGATGCACTGGATGTACTTTATGGTCGCTGGAAATTGCCGATAATTATTTCCCTGACCTTTGGGGATAAAAGATTTACTCAAATCAGAGATGAAATTCCGGGTCTGACCGATAAAAGTTTATCGAAAGAGTTGAAAGAATTGGAAGGCAACCAATTAATCACTAGAACAGTTTTTGACACTTTCCCTCCTAGGGTAATGTATTCTATTACTGCACACGGACGTTCACTGGAAAAAGTAATTAATGAGTTACGGGATTGGGGCAATCAACACCGGAAAAAAATAATTAATTTTTAATAGGTTTATTTTAATAGTGAACTTAGGGGAACTTTAGCCGTCAATTAAAACTTGTCCTAAACTTCAACGGTGTTAAATCTGTCTTTCTTTTAAAAAGCCGATTAAACGATTGAGAATGCTCAAAGCCCAGTTCATAAGCAATTTCAGCCACAGAAAAAGAGGAAGTACTCAATAATACTTTCGCATTTTCAATTAATTTATTGTGAATATGCTGCTGGGCACTTTGCCCTGTGAGAGAACGTAATAAATCGCTTAAATAGCCTGGAGACATATGTAGGCTATCGGCTAGATAATGAACCGTAGGAATTCCGTTTTCGACTGTTTTTTGCTTTTCAAAATACTCGTTTAGAATAGTTTCAAGTTTGAGCAATATATCATTGTTAGGAGCTTGTCGGGTAATAAACTGTCGCTTGTAAAAGCGATTGGCATAGTTTAGTAACAACTCAATCTGGGAAATCATCACATCCTGGCTAAATTCATCAATCCGACTGTCTAATTCACCTTCCATAATTCTAAATATCGATAAAATGACCTGTTTTTCTTCTTCGGAAAGGTATAGCGCTTCATTAGCCCCGTAAGAGAAATAATTATACTGTTTGATAGTTTTACACAGTGGATATTTCAGGATAAAATCAGGGTGAAATAGTAAAGTAATTTGTTGAGAAATACAGTCTTTTTCTGAATTTAGTTCGAGTTCATTATTGCCTATAATTTGATTGGGTGCAGCAAACAACATTCCCCCTTCGTTAAAATCAAAATAAGTTTGCCCATATTTTAACGAACCGCCAACATTAGGCCGGAACGAAATCTTATAAAAACTCAAGGTATGGGTCTCCTTGGGCAGTGCAATATCCAGATGATTATCAATTCCGTTTAAAACCGTAATTAAGGGATGCTTAGGCTTAGGAGCATTCATTCTGGCTAATGCTTCAGAGAGCGATTTATATTTTTCTGGAGTACTGGATTTTTTGTCCATTATCATTTCTATGAAACGTAAAACAACTACTACACTCTTAAAATCAGTATAGTAGTTGTAAAAATAAGGCTTTTAATTACATTTATTACTCTGTAAAAGAGATGAAAAAATGTTTTTTAATCTGAATCAATTTACACTTTGCGCTGCTTTTGCAACGTGATTCCATTCTTCCCACTCCTGCAGCCGTTTTGAATAAACTTCTTTTACCTGGGCTAAATTATTCGCTCCCAAAAATAATCTTCGGGGTGGTTTTTTAGCATCTACAACTTTAAAAATAGCTTGCGGTGTCGCATTGGGATCCCCTTTTTCCATCGATTGTAAGCCTTTCATTATCTTAGATTTCATTTCATCATAAACCGCTATTTGTTCAGCAAATTTCAAGGATTGCTTACTGCCAAAATCGGTATCGTAAGCACCAGGCTCTATAATGGTAACATCAATACCGAACTGTTCTATTTCCATTGCAAGACTTTCATAGATAGCTTCAAAAGCCCATTTCGAAGAACAATAATAGCCAATTAAAGGATTGCTGATATGTCCCAGGTTACTTGAAGTGCCAAGAATGTGACCATAGCCCTGTTTACGTAACAAGGGAATTGCCGCCTGAATTACCGAAACAGCCCCCAGAATATTGGTATCATAGAGCATTTTGATCTCATCTTTACTTGCCTCTTCTATAGTTGAGACCAGAGAATATCCGGCGTTGTTTAAAACAATATCTAACTTACCAAAATGTTGATAGGCCTGTTTAACAGTAGTTTCAACCTGATCTGAATCGATTACATCTAATTCCAAGGTCAGCACGCGATCGGGATATTTTTCTTCGAGATCAGCAATACTATCAAGATTACGCGCTGTGGCGGCAACTTTGTCGCCACGCTCTAAAGCTGCTTCCGTCCAGATTCTTCCGAAACCACGGGAAGCCCCGGTGATAAACCACACTTTTGATGCTGCATTATTCTTTTGATTTTCCATAATTTTGAATTTTAAATAATTACAATGCAAAATTGAGAAGATCGAAGCTTGAAAAAGTAACTGATTTGAAGACTTCTGTAACCGGATTGAGAATTTTTACTGAAAAGATCCTTGAAGAATTTAAATAATAGATGAATTTTAGCAAAAATTAGAATAGCTAATAAACCGTATTAGAGAAAGGGTTTCTCTTTGAATAACCTATTAAAAGAGCTCAAAGCCCCAGTCAAAAGCGACTCCATTTACGGAAAGGAGGGGGGGGTTGGTAGCAAGGTATTTTCGGCTTCGCTCAATCTTTTCTCCCAACCCAACCCAAATGCGTATTTTTAAAATTGTCTTTAAATTTTAGACCATAACCAAAAATCCTATCCATTGCAGAATGACCAAATACAATCACGCCCGCTAAAGTTAGGGGTGGATTATTCAACCAAAATCCCAAAAGCAAAATGCCAACAGCCAACAATTTGTGGTGAAAAAAATTGTAGGTCCAAGCACCAATTTTAGTATTGACCAAATAACCAACCATAGACACATCAGGTAACAGTATGCAGGCAGGAAAAACCCACCAGGCATACTCCAGTTGATTAAATAAAAAGATTGAGAGTAAAAACTGTCCTAATTCTTCAAGTTTTATAAGGTTAACCATTCCTTTCATCATTACTAAATTTATTTGTTATATTTAATGATCAAAGGTCTTCAACTTAAATTTAGTCTCCCTTGATAAAAATCAAGAATATTCATTTTGACGTCTTCTTATTCTACTGAGTGTTTCGGCTGTCATACCAAGTACGGAAGCGATATATTGCAAAGGCACCTGATTGAACAGCTCTTTGTTTTGTTCAAAATACAAGTCATATCGTTCTTCTGCTGTCATTGATAAATGAGAAAAAACCCGGTCTTCCAGCATTCCAAAACATTTTAGGATCAATCGTTTTTCAATCTCGTTCCATTTTGGAAACCTTTTGCATAGTTTGAGATAATTTGTCTTGGTAATAGTCAACAATTCTGTTTCAGTAAGGGCTTGTATCGTCCACCGATTTGGCTGGTCAAAAAAGAAACCCATTACTTCTGTTAGTAGGAAGTTTTCGGTAGAAATCCATTGGGTGATTTCTTTTCCATCTGATAAAGCATACACTCTTAGAATGCCCGATTTTACAAAACTTAATTTATCACAGATTTTATCAGGCTGGGTAAAAAAATCATTTTTTTGAAGCTTTTCTTCCTGAAAATAGGAACTGATAATGGCTACCTCTTGGTTTGATAATTGTCCAAAATGTTCTTTTATTAAAGTTTCTAAATTTTTCACAATTAATGAATTCTTTATCCGCAGATTAAATTTAACCAAACCTAAAATGATTTTTTAAATTGCGTAGGGGAAAGTTCTGTTTTTGATTTGAACAATTTACTAAAGGATTGTGGGTAGTCAAAACCCAGTTCAAAGGCGACCTCACTTACGGAAAGATTAGTGGTAGAGAGTTTTTCCTTCGCCTCCTCTATAATCTTTTGATGGATATGTTGCTGCGTGCTTTGCCCCGTATGGGCTTTCAGCAAACTACTCAGATAACCTGCCGATAAGTTTAATCGATCTGAAACAAATTGAACCGTGGGCAAACCTAAAGATTCCAGATTATTATTTTTGAAATAGTTATTTAGCAAGTCTTCCAGCTTTTCCAATATTTGGTGACTGGTTACTTTTCTGGTTAAAAATTGTCTCTCATAATAGCGTTCTGAGTAATTTAATAATGTTTCAATTTGAGAAATAATAATCTGTTGACTGAACCGGTCAAGATTGTTGCTGCATTCACTTTCAATATTAGAAACAATGGCATTGAGGGTTTGTTCTTCTTTTTCAGAAAGGAAAAGAGCCTCATTAACCGAATAACTAAAAAATTCATAACCTTTTATTTTTTTGGCAAGGGACGATCCCCAAAAGAAGTCTGGATGAACCATTAGCATCCATCCTTTAGGGTTGTCTAGACTATTTGTTTTAATACCGAATACTTGCCGAGGTGCCAGAAATAGCAATACCCCCTCATCAAAGTCATACTGTTGCTGCCCGTATATCAAAGTAGTATTTGGGTGGCGCTTCAATGCGATGGAGTAAAAGTTTGAAGTAATACTGTAGGGCTCATCTCCTTCAAGGATTAGATCTTCAAAATCTACCACGCTAATTAGCGGATGTTCCGGAGCTGGCAATCCCCTAAACTTATGATATTCGCTAATCGATATAAACGCATATGGTGTCTTGTATCCCTTCATTTTGAGCTAAAATTCGATATAAGAAATATACCACCTTAAAATTAAACATTATTTTCAAGAAGCCGCTTTAAATTTTCCCCAAGTAAATTATCCCAACCCCATTCGAAACGCTCTCTTTTAAAATGAGGATGATCTGGAAAACTGCCTAAACCTGTTTGGGTGACTTGTAATTTTGTTGTTTGCTCCTTTTCTGAAAATAATTTAAATATCACTTCTGAATTTCCTGAATATCCCTGGTAAGCCCAATTGTGGGCTAATACTTTTCCTTCCACTACCCGGGTAACCATCCATTCTTTTTGATATTGAGTATTATCATCTTCAAACTGAAACTGAAACCCAAATTTAGGTTCAAATTTTTGAAGTTGAGAAAAATACCATATTTTCATTTGATCAGTGGAGGTCAAGGCCTGCCATACTTTATCAATTGCAACATTATATATAAACTCTTTTATTAAGGGCGTATCGCTCATAATTTAGATTTTAAAGTTTTCAATTAATGAAAAGTATACCCACCATCTACCGTTAAGATTTGACCTGTCATAAATTCTGAAGCTTCACTCACAAGAAAAAGACAAGAACCTACAATATCTTTTGGCGTTGCCTCACGTTTGATGCTGCGCACCTGGACAGTTTGATCCAGCATTTCCTTCGAAAAGCCATCATTTTTTTCAATCCCTTCTGTGATTGTCATCCCGGGTGCAATAGCGTTAACCGTAATTCCATCCTCACCAACTTCTGTTGCAAGGGATCGGGTCATAGAAACAATGGCTCCTTTACTGGATACATAATGCAATAAAAAAGGAGTTCCCATAAAAGTGGTAGCCGAAGTGAGGTTAACGATACGTCCCCACTTTTTTTCACGCATATGTGGCACTACCGCACGACTACATAAAAACGGCATAAGGGTATTTGTTGTTAAAACCCGGGACCATTCTTCCGGATCGATTTTATCAAAAGGTTTAGGGGTTAGTCCTGATGCTAATGCTGCATTATTAATTAAAATATCAACCCCACCGTGCCGCTTGTTGATATCTTCAAAACAATTTTTAACGCTAATTTCATCAGCAAGATCGCATTGTATCTGTTCAATTTCGGATGAATTATCACCTTCTTGTCTGTTAATATCAATGCCTATAACATAAGCGCCTGTAGTGGCAAGCTCCTCTGCGATAGCTTTTCCTATTCCGGTGGCCGATCCGGTAACCACGGCTACTTTTCCATTTAATTCAACTAATTTTTTCATAACTTATCATTTTAAATGAATTGCTTTCACGTTTTCGTTCAAGCAATTAAATCAGTTATGAAATTAGTGGAATAGCACGGGATATATGTGTTCAAATCCTATGATTACATAATGAAATCTGAGGTCGGCAACTTTTCCCCATCCATCTATTCATTATAAACTCAACCGCTAAAAAGGGTTGAGATTCAAAATTGTAGGGGTTTATCAAAAAAATCAATCCCTTGGATCTCTTTCATTTGTAGCATCATATTTCTTCACTTCGTTTTTCATTTTTGATCCCCATTTCTTAAATAAGGAAATTACCTCTGCCTGTGCCAGATGCTTATCCAATGATTTTTGGTCTTTCCAACGCTCAAGCACCAGCATACTTCCGGTGCTCTTATCCTCTAATGTGAATGACATGGAAACACATCCCGGATTTTTAAGTCCCAAAGGAATGGTTTTGCGTGCCTCTTTTACAAAAGCTTCTATATCAGACGGGCTTACATAAACGTTTCCTGCTATAATAATCATAATTGATCTGTTAGTCTATTTTAGTTACAAATTCAGCTAAAGGCAATCTTACTTTTTTAAGGTTTATTATGGGATCTTTTTCTTCGTCACGGTAACCAATAGACATAATCACCGCAGTCGTTAAACCTTTCTCTTTCAGACCTAAAAGCTTGTCAAATTTTTTTGGATCAAAACCTTCCATAGGTGTTGTGTCAATCTTCAGCTCTGCTGCAGCAATTAAGGCAGTACCTAAGCCTATATAAGCTTGCTTTATAGCCCATTTTGCATTTTCTTCAGAAGTATTATTCAAAAAAAAGTTCGCTAAGCCAGCTTTAAATTCATTTAATGTATCCAGGGGAATCTTTCTTTCAGAAGCCACACGTTGCATATAATCATCAATATGCTTATTGGTTACATCATTAAATGCGGCAAAAACCAGGAGGTGTGAAGAATTAATAATCTGGTTGTTAAAAGAATCTTCTCCCAGTTGCGCTCGTAATGTTTCGTTTTCAATAATGTATAAACGATAGGGTTGCAGGCCAGTGGATGAAGCTGACAAATTAATTGCCTGAACTACTTGCTCAATATTTTTTTCGCTTACTCTGGTATCATTGTACTTTTTAGTTGCATACCGCCAATTTAAATCTTCTATTAATCTCATATTAAATATTTTAATTTTTGGTAAACATAAGTAAAGGGTGTGTATATTTGTAACTTTGTGACAAAAAGTAATAGTGACATTTGAGTAACCAAGTAGCAACCCTATGAAACATACCGAAGAAAATCCCATTAAGAAATGCGGGCAAAAAATTATGGCGATCCACGATACAATGGATGTACTGAATGGTAAATGGAAAGTTTCCATTATTGCCTGTTTATGCTTTATCCCTATGCGGTATTCCGAATTATTGAAAGAAGTACACGGAATCTCAGGAAAAATGCTAAGTAGGGAACTGAAGGATTTAGAAATGAACGGACTGATCAAGCGGAATGTATTGGATACACAGCCTGTAATTGTAAAATATGAAATAACCGAATACGGAGCATCACTTAAAGATCTCACGGAAGTAATTGCAGATTGGGGACTAAAACATAGAGAAAGAATTATTAATTCATAATCTATTTATATTCAGTAAATAAAATTAATCGGCATTGGCTTAACTATTTATAAAACTTATCCTAGTTAAAATAACCTTTTAAATTCAGTAGGGGAATGATTGGTTTTTGATTTAAATAACTTGCTAAAGGATTGTGGATGTTCAAAACCAAGCTGATAAGCAACTTCAGC
>CAXBEL010000086.1:0-16819 GCA_963974735.1 uncultured Flavobacteriaceae bacterium
GCAGCTTTTAATTGAGGGACATCATTTTCTGTTACTGTGGCTAAAGTTACATATCCAATATTATTGTCAAGAACCTTAAAAGATTTCTCACCGTTCCATTTATACCATTTCATATCAAGGTTGTCTTTGGGATAAAGGGGAAGATTCAATTTACGTTTTTGATCTTTTGAAAGGTAAGAAATGGCTATTTCCTTTTTAGGCGAGCGTAAAAGGTCCTTAGCGATATTTCGCATTTTAGCAGCTTCATTGGATGCTGGGTAATAGGAACTTAAACTGTCAGTAATAGTTGCTACTGGTGTATTGTTTATATGTGTTATAATGTCACCTACTTTAGGGCTAGACCCTGTTCTTAATTCAGGATTATAATAATCTGTTACAACTAGCTCATTCTCTACAAATTGAACTTTAAAAGGAGCATAATTATTCCCTCTTTTTGCATTTATATAGTTAAATCCTGATGCCAGACTTGCGTGAGTATCATTTATATCATTGAATAGTTTTACTAGTGCCAGCTCATACTCTAAATCATTTTTAGCATTTATTAATTTTGGAATGTACTCTTCTAAAACACCGCTCCATTTTTTGTCAGTTAAATGCTTATAAGGAAAGAAATAATGAATCATATTCCAGTACTTATATAAAGCCAAGAGTCTGTATCCGTCATCCGGATAATGCATTGTAGGATAAAGACTTTCATTCAAAAATTCAGCATTACTATGACTTGTTACTTTAATATAGAATCCTGATCCTTGATGCCTGTTTTTATAAATGTAGCTAAGTTTATCCCTTAATTCTGAGCCCATATCGTACTGGTTGAGCCAAGACATATCTGGTTTTACAATGGCATCCTTAGATATCTCTTTACATGTCTTACAGACTTCAATTTCTTCATATTTTTCAATCCACCTACTTAGTACGCCATCTCTTTCATTTGTACTTTGAACTTTGATATATTTTGGCAGTATACGAAAAAGCTCATAATCCCAATTGTAATTCCCTGCTCCAATCGCTGGATGATGGTATTTTAAAAAGCCCCAGATTTTACCAAGTAAGTCTAGATTGTGTATTAAGGTTACATTAAGCTCTGGAAATAAAATTTTAGAACCTAAATCAAATTCTTTATCCAGGTTGGCTTTAAAAACAACCTCTTCCTTTTCTATGGTTTGAACATCCTTGCCATCAATTGTAAGTAGGAAATCGTCAAACCAAGCTTCTCCTTTTCCCGCTAATAGGCCTGCTATATATATGTTTTCCGCCTCTTTGGGATAAGGCATAGAAATGGTGTATTTCTGCCAGTCTCGAGTGCCATTTATATTTTTCTCCTGCATATTATCAAATGCTAAAGTCTCACCACCCCCATCTATTCTCAACATTAATCCTACATATCCATCTTCAACATTTTTAATTTTTATATACCCTTCAAGTTTTATTGATTCACCTATATAATTTGCCGGAATAGTATAGGCTATGGCGCCAAATGAACCTCCACTTTTAGTAGATGTGATTTTGCTAGCATACTTTCCTGAGTGAACTGTGATAGAATCAGAAATGATGCTAAAACGCCCCCACAGATACCAATCACTAGGAAGTTTCATTAAATGATTATAGGCCTCAAAATCTAAATTATATTTATTTGTAGTTTGACTATTGCAGTCAAAGAATATGAAAGTCAAAAGAAGTAGAAGGAATTTATTTTTCATTAATACTTTTATCTTATAAAAACAATATAGTGGATTTCAATTTTCAACCTCGCTCAACATATAACCTTCGCTACTAAATATAGAATCATTTACAAAATTGCGCAAATTGATTAACTTAATTTGCACATTAGATTTGCCAGTTTTGCTTTTAAGATTCATTTTTAGCGGCAAGGGTTCCACACCAAATTGATCAAACTGCTCCCGTTCTTTTTGTGATTTGCCAGCGCCGACACTTTGATAACTTAACACACTGCTCATATTAAGGGGTATTTCTCCTGTAACCCATAAGTTCGCGTTATACTCATCACTTTCAGCCAGTACTTCTTCGCACACTAATCCTTCGATCACTTTAGTATTTCCGGTATAATTGAGTTTTTTACGGGGACCGGTACCATAAGCTCGTAAAGCATAACCCATCCCCGGCCAATGCTTTTCATTCATCGGTAGGATATATCCTCCTTTTTTACCTTTCATCTCAAAAAGTCCAGTGATTGTTGAATTTTGAGGATTAAACACTAAGCGCATGTCTGGTTGGTTGCGTTTAGAATGAATTATTAATGCAGTTTTGTCTGCACCAAAAAAATAAGATAAGGTATCGTTACGAGCATTACCATTTTTATTAATTTGTGACGCCACGAGATCAAAACTGCCAATAAAGGACTGCGCCTTTAATGGGGGAATGTGGATAATACAGATAACAAAAAACAGGGTAGTTAATTTCATCATTTTACATCTTAATATCAAATAAAAAGAATATAAATATATTGAAAATCAATGTATTATAAATTATATGAGTTAGCCCACTCTTTTTTCAATAAGCCATAACAACACGTATTACGCTTAAAACCATCCAGCAAATAAACATTTTCCCTTAAAATACCTTCCAACTGAGCTCCCAGTTTTTCCACAGCTTTTCTAGATTTAATGTTGAGCTCATCAATTCTGAATTCTACTTTCTCAAAATTCATCGTATTAAAGGCATAATCAAGCATTAGCTCTTTCATTGCGGTATTTAATCCAGTGCCCTGAAACTCTTTGCCAATCCATGTTGAGCCAATATGAAGTATTTTATTAGTCCAATCTATATGCATGAACCGTGTACTCCCTGCATGTGTCATTTTTCTTTTATCAAAAATTATAAATGGGATTGACGTTTGAAGCTTGTACTGCATAAGAGCATCTTTAATATATTCTTCAAGAGTAGAAAACGTACTGATGTTAGAAGGTGAATACGCAATTAAGCGATCTTGAGAAGCAATAGGGGATAGTAGCTCCACGTGAGCTAATTCTAATGGAGATAAGCGTACAATTTGATTTTCTAGAGTTGGTATTTGCATATCTAAAAATACCAACTTCGGTCTTAATCCTTTTCAAATTAAAGCAATAAAAAAGTCCGCTATGACACAGCGGACTTAATTAACTAAATTATAAACTAATAGAAATCAAAAAAAATACTTATTCATTACTTAAAGCAACAGCACTTACACTGTGTAAAAGGTCGTTTTCAATTTTAGAAGCTAAAAAGCTATCTACGTTGGTAAAATTATTATCTGAAAGGGCAATAGCCTCTATATTTCTCATTTGAGCAATCTCAGAAGGGATGTGCCCGTACATTTTATTTCCTGATAAGTTCAATTCCTTAAGATTGTGTAGTTTAAGAATTGCTTGAGGAAGTTTACCAGTAATTGAGTTATCAAAAAGATTGAAAACCTTAAGGTTTTTTAAATTGCTTATTTCATTGCTAACACTTCCTTCAAGTTTATTACTCTTGTAACTGTGTAAGCTTGTATAACGTATTTGGAAGTTTACCAGTAATCTGGTTTCCATTAAGGATTAGAACTTTTAATTTTGAAAGGTTACCAATCTCCTTAGGAAGCTCTCCTTTAATTTGATTGAAGAACAATTCTAATGTAACAAGAGAAGTAAGATTCCCGATGCTTGCAGGAATTTCACCTTGAAGATTGTTCATACTTAAATTAAGACCTACAACATTGTTGTTTACAGTTCTTACACCGTACCAAGAATCTACAGGAGCATCAAGATCCCAAGAGTTGATCCATTGTTCACCGTTAGTAGAGTTATAAAGATCTATCAACGCATCTTTTTGTGTGCTGGAAACTTCTGCAAAAGCACATACACTGAAGAAAACAGTAAGGATAAGTGTTATTGTTGATCTCATAATTTGGGGTCTTTGTGTTATACAACGTAAATATAAGACACTTTAACCGTTAACGGCAAATTTATTCGATGAAATACACAAAAACTTTCGGTTAGAGGCAAAATCCTACTGATAAATGGGGATGAAAACAAAGGATATCTACGAAAGTTCCTTTATAAGAGAAGTATTTACCTCGTGTATACCGTCAAAAGGCATAAATTTTATTGAAGAATCAAATAAATCCAACCCTTTTTTGCTTTCAAGTGCTATACGTTCGTCGTTTATATACTTATCACGAGTACCATATAGGTAGTAAACATTGCAATTTGAATTTAAAAAGTCAAAATCTTCCTTTTTTAATTCTTGGGGAATGCTACCTGAATGAAAGATTAATTTATCACAATTAATTTTGCGTCTTGCTGCCCAACGCGATATAATTGAAACACCTTGAGAATAGCCAAACAAAACTAGATTGATCTTACTATTTAAATGCGGTTTTACTTCTTTATCATAAACGGCATCCATATAGTTAAGTACATTATCAGTTTCTAGGGCTGTATTTTCTTTAGTAAGCCAAGATGCACCCACATATTTAAAAGCCTTATCCTGATAATATTTACTCGGTGCCTGGGGAGCAACTATGAAGTTTTCTTCAGCATCTAATACTTTAAAATAATTTATGAAAAACTTACTCAGATATCCTAAACCGTGACAGACCAACCATATGTTTTTGGTTTTACTTCCAACGGAATTCAAAGTTGAATAAGTATTTTGGCTGGTGTAGGTAACCGTATTTTCTAAAGACATATTATAGGTAATTGTATATTTACAAAGTAAATCATTTATGCCGAAAACCTATAGATGGTCTTGTAAGAGCTAACTTAAATTTAAAAATAAAATCTATCTGAATGCTATATAATAAGGAAGAGATGCTGGAAGGGTGTAAACAAATGTGCAAAGGTTCTCTAATGGAGACTCTTGACATCGAGTTTATAGACTTTGGTGATGATTATCTGACAGCTAAAATGCCCGTAACGAGTAAAGTTCATCAACCGGATGGCGTGCTTCATGGTGGGGCAACAGTTGCTCTTGCCGAAAGTGTAGGTAGTGCAGCAAGTCATATTTTTTCTGATGGGGCAAATTTTTTTGTTCGTGGGATTGAGATTTCTGCCAACCATTTAAAAAGTGTTAAAGATGGATTTGTATATGCAAAAGCAACCTATCTTCATAAAGGGCGCACAACTCAACTTTGGCAAATACGGGTAACAGATTCTGAGGATAATCTTATATCTATAGTCAAATTAACAACCATTACGCTTCCTAAAAAGTAATAAAATGTCTCCTACGGAATTTTTTTACCGTATTGATCATCAGTATAAAACCGGGTTGCCTTTTGTCGCATATCGCAAACCCGGCAGTACGATGTTAAAAGCTATTTTTCAAGAGGATGTTTTACTTCATAATACAACGACTCTTGAAGAAACCGGTTTTGTATTTGCACCTTTTGAAGCTGTAGGGCCCAAGATTCTTATTAAAGGTAAAAGTCTAGAGGTTTATTTTGAACTTACAGAGCGTAAAAGTGAATTGTTGGATATAAAAATTCCATTGATCCATTCAGAAAGAGAAGATTATATTAAACTGATAAAAAAAGCAGTTTCTAAGATTAAATCTTCAGAGTTAAAAAAGGTGGTGCTCTCGCGTAAACAGGTTTTAAGTGATATGCAGAAAGACCCAAATGTAATATTTCAAGAATTACTAAAAACATATCCTCAGGCTTTTTGTTATTTTTTCTATCATCCACAAATTGGTGTTTGGTTAGGAGCCACACCAGAAACATTACTTTCTTCTAATGGTCGCAGTTTTCAGACGATGGCATTAGCCGGTACTCAACGCTATGAAGGAAGAATGGATGTTAAATGGGGGGTAAAGGAGCAGGAGGAACAGCAATTTGTAGTAGATGAAATAACTTCACAACTTAAGGAATTAGGCATCGATTCATTAAATATTTCCACTACTCAAACGCATCGAGCTGGAAGTTTACTCCATTTATTATCCAAGATAAAAGGATCTGTAGATTGTAAAAAGCAAACCCTAAGTCAGATTATAAATGCATTGCATCCTACGCCAGCTGTTTGTGGTTTACCTCGTGATGATGCGAAGAAATTTATACTTAAAAACGAAAATTACAATCGGGAGTACTACACAGGTTTTTTAGGGGAACTGAATTTTGAAGAGAAAATACAACGGAGCAGAAATAAAAGAAACGTTGAAAATCTTGCTTATAAAACCATCAGGAAAACTTCAGATTTGTACGTTAATTTAAGATGCATGCAATTAAAGGATTCTGATTATCATGTATATATTGGTGGGGGAGTTACGGCTTCATCCATTCCAGAAAAAGAGTGGGAGGAAACCGTGAATAAGGCACAAACCATGGCGCGGGTATTACACAGCAACTAGCTTTATTGTACTTTTGAAACCAATGAAATTTTCCAGTATTCCCGTCGCACAGTCAGTCGTATTATTATGTCTAAGCAAAGGCATTGATCACGTTGTTATTTCTCCAGGTTCCCGTAATGCCCCTTTAACAATAGGCTTTACACACCATCCAGAAATAGAAACCTACAGCATTGTAGATGAGCGATGTGCAGCTTTCTTTGCATTAGGGTTGGCGCAGCAATTGCAAAAACCTGTTGCTCTAGTTTGTACATCGGGAAGTGCGCTGCTCAATTATTACCCAGCGATTTCAGAAGCATTTTATAGTGATATTCCCCTAGTTGTTATTTCTGCAGATAGACCTATTGAACGTATTGATGTAGGGGATGGGCAGACTATAAGACAGCGAAATGTATTTGAAAATCACATTTTATATTCTGCAAATTTATATTCTGAGCTCGTGCTTGAAGAGTCAACAGCAGATTCTAAACTTTTACAGAAGCAGCGAGAGGCAGAAAAGCACAATCAGCAGGAGATTAACAAAGCATTAAATAAAGCTATTGTAAATAATGGGCCGGTGCATATTAATGTTCCTTTTTATGAGCCTTTATATAATATAGTAGAAGAGGTAAAAGTTGATCCTATTATTGTAGAACCACAGCTTAAAAAGGAGCAGATTACACAAAATGAATTAAAACCTTTTGCAAAAGCATGGAATGCTGCTAAAAGAAAAATAATTATTGTCGGCGTTTTATCACCAGATTCGGTGGAGCAAAAATATTTTGATATGCTTGGGAATGATCCCAGTGTCATAGTTTTTACCGAAACCACTTCTAATGTACAGCATCCCAATTTTTTTACCCGTATAGATAATATTATAGGATCTTTAGATGATAAGGGGTTTAAGGAATTACAACCAGAATTGCTTTTAACTTTTGGAGGGATGGTGATTTCTAAAAAGATTAAAGCATTTCTTAGAACCTATCAGCCAAAGCAACATTGGCATATCGATCCTAAAAAGGCTTATGATACTTATTTCTGTTTAAACAGGCATTTTAAATTGGAAGTAAATTATTTTCTATCAAAATTTTTGGCCCAGGTTGAGCCCGTTGCTGATGAGTACCAGACCAAATGGCTTGCTGTTCGAGAACGCAGAGATAAACTTCATGAAAATTATTTAAGTAATATGGAATGGTGTGATTTTAAAGCCTTCCAGATTATTTTGAATAACATCCCCGGCAAAACTATGTTGCAGTTGGGAAATAGTTCTACCGTACGTTATGCACAACTTTTTGATTTAGATAAAAGTCTTCAGGTTTTTTGCAATAGAGGAACAAGCGGAATAGATGGATGTACTTCTACTGCAATTGGTGCGGCTGTGGGGAGTAAAATTCCTACAACATTAATTACTGGCGATCTCAGCTTTTTTTACGATAGTAATGCTCTGTGGAATAGCAGAATACCATCAAACTTTAAAATTGTTATAATAAATAATAACGGTGGAGGAATCTTTCGTATACTTCCCGGAAATAAAGATTCTGAAGAATTTGACACCTATTTTGAAACCACCCATAGTTTAAGCGCAGAACATCTTTCTAAGATGTATGATTTTAATTATTTAAAGGTGGAATCTGAGACAGAATTAGATTCGGCTATTCACAAGTTTTATGATAATAACGATAAGCCTTCCATTTTAGAAGTAAAAACGCCCAGAACGTTAAATGATAAAGTTCTGTTAAATTATTTTGGTTACATCAAGTAATTTAATAGGTCATACTCTTAGATTTTATGTATATTTAGCTTCAATAAATTTTAATCAACAAAACTTCTATTATCATGAGCAAAAGAGATGAAATGATAGCAAAATATGCTGCTGACCTTAAAGAAAAGGTAGGTCAAGAAGCAGATATGGATTTGCTGACCAAAGTAACTATAGGATGTGGTCCTTCTATTTACAATCAAGATTCTGCAACGGTCTCTTCAAGCAGCGATTCTGAACTTGAGACGGTAAAGAAAAACTTCTTAATGAAAAAATTAGGTCTTTCTGATGGACCAGAATTGATGGAAGGGATTAATAAAGTTATGGAACAGTACGGTAAATCAAACAGAAATAAATATCGCGCGGTTGTTTATTATTTGCTGGCAAAACATTTTGGAAAGGAAGCGGTTTATAGTTAATAGATAACCCCCTAATATTATATTATAGACCATCCTAATTAGGATGGTTTTTTTATGTTTAAGTAAAATAGACTTCAATCTATTTATAAATAAAAAATTGATATTTAAAGAATAATATTCTTTTATTAAAGTAGGTTTAAATCCTTTTAACTTAGTTAATTTTGTTCACTTATTTAATGATATGCTAGAGATAGGCGCTTACCATAATTTAATAATTGACCGCGATGTTAGTCCGGGACTTTTTTTGCGTAATGAAGAGGGGGATGAAGTTTTGTTGCCAGGAAAGTACGCTCCTCAAAATTTTGAGCTCGGTGATACGCTCGATGCCTATGTATATTTGGATAATGAAGAGCGAATTGTTGCGACTACATTAAAACCGTTTATCGAAAAAGATGGATTCGCATTTCTATTATGTACAGATGTTACTAAAATAGGAGCTTTTGTAGATTGGGGAATAGAAAAAGAGCTTTTTGTTCCTTTTGCTAATCAAGTTACCCCCATGAAGAAGGGACAGTGGTATGTGGTATATATGTATCTTGATGAAAAATCTAATAGACTGGTAGGTTCAACTAAAGTGAATCAGTTTTTGAACAACGAGAATATTGAGGTAAAAAAATATGATAAAGTTGATCTTATCGTTTCCCATTATTCAGATCACGGTGCTAATGTCATTATAAATGAGAAGTATTCAGGTCTAGTATATAAGGATACCATATTTGAAGATTTGCGCGTAGGTGATAAACTCCCAGGTTATATTAAAAGAGTGCGTGAGGATGGTAAAATAGATGTCCTTCTTCAGCCAGAAGGAGTGAAAGGTATAGAACCAAATGCTAAATATATTCTGGATGAATTAAAGGCAAATGGAGGCAAACTGGCCCTAAATGATAAAAGTAGCCCAGAAGATATACAGGCACAATTGGGATTAAGTAAAAAAAGCTTTAAAAAGGCAATAGGAACTCTTTACAAGGACCGTGTTATAGATATTGAGGAAGATGGTATTGTCTTAAAATCTTAGTTTCTATAGGAAGTATATCCATAAGGAAATGCTGAAAAATGATAATAGGGATTGGTTAATCTTACAGCCGACTTGTAAACTATATTTTTCACTTCTTGATCCGAAGGTGTGAAATCGCCAGGATGCCCATAATTTTTTATTGCCAAAGGCTCAACTATATATTCAGGTCTTTCAAAAACTTTTTTGATGGGTGCCATCATAAAAAAATCTGCAGCTCGATTGTCTAATACTGCATTAAAGGTAAATATAGAAGGCAATTGAACAGAGGTTTCGTTTTTATAATCAAGAGGTGTAACTGCGGAATTAGATAGAGAAGTAGGCTTCATTTTAAAATCAACTTTTCCAAAATCTGTTTGCCCTACGGCAGAAAAACTTAAAATTAAAAAGAGTATCAGAGCACTCAACTTCATGCTGTAATTTTATTTGATAAAGCAAGATATAAAAATTTAAGTTGAAAGATTAATTTCTAATTCTCCTTTTGAATCTAAAAGATTTGATACCCATTAATAAACCAGTATTTTTGAGCAAACTTTCTTAATATGCAAAAACCAGATTGGAAAACCGTCAAAGAATATGACGATATAACTTATAAAAAAGCTGATGGAGTAGCGCGTATAGCGTTTAACCGACCAGATATTAGAAATGCTTTTCGACCTAAGACTACTGCAGAATTATTAGACGCCTTTCATAATGCTCAGGAAGATACAAGTGTAGGAGTTGTTTTACTTTCTGCAGAAGGCCCTTCATCTAAAGATGGTGTTTATAGCTTTTGTAGTGGAGGAGATCAAAAAGCCCGTGGTGATCAGGGATATGTAGGAGATGATGGCTACCACCGTTTAAATATACTGGATGTTCAAAGACTTATTCGTTTTATGCCTAAAGCTGTAATTGCAGTGGTTCCCGGCTGGGCAGTAGGAGGAGGGCACAGTTTACATGTAGTTTGTGATCTAACACTGGCAAGTAAGGAACATGCTATTTTTAAACAAACCGATGCAGACGTAACAAGTTTTGACGGCGGTTATGGATCAGCATATCTGGCTAAAATGGTAGGGCAGAAGAGAGCAAGGGAAATCTTTTTTTTAGGTCGTAATTATAGTGCTCAGGAAGCTTTTGAAATGGGAATGGTAAATGCGGTTATCCCTCATGATGAATTAGAGGATACAGCCTTTGAATGGGCGCAGGAAATTCTTGCTAAATCTCCTACATCGATTAAAATGTTGAAATTTGCAATGAACCTTACCGATGATGGCATGGTTGGTCAGCAGGTATTTGCTGGTGAGGCTACTCGATTGGCGTATATGACTGATGAAGCTAAAGAAGGTAGAAACGCATTTCTTGAAAAACGTAAACCTAATTTTGAAAAAAAATGGATTCCGTAGTATTTCTACTTTAGAGATTCATTTAATAAATAAAAAGACCTCACTAATTTTAAAATTAGTGAGGTTTTCTCAAACTATATATAAGCTAAAAAGCTTTAGTACTAATATTATACTATCTTAATTTAGGAAAATCTGAAGGATTTACTTCGTGCATCATTGCATAAACCTTTTCAAATATATCCTCTGCAGATGGTTTTGAAAAATAATCCCCATCAGTACCATAAGCTGGTCTGTGTTGCTTTGCTGTAAGAGTTTGGGGTGCACTATCCAAGTATTTATATCCTCCTTGATTTTCAACCACATTTTGCATAAGATATGCAGAAGCACCTCCTGGCATATCTTCATCTATTACGAGGAGTCTATTTGTTTTTTTGACACTTAAAATTGTTTCATTATAAATATCAAATGGTAGTAACGTTTGAGCATCAATAACTTCAGCGTTTATACCTACTGTTTGTAAGTCTTTTGCTGCATCCATAACCAGTCTCAAGGTACTTCCATAAGAAAGTAGGGTTATGTCACTACCTTCTTTAATAACTTCTATTTTACCTATAGGTGTACGGAATTCTCCTAAATTAGAAGGTATCTGTTCCTTTAATCTATATCCATTTAAGCACTCTACAACAAGAGCAGGTTCATCACTTTGTAATAAAGTGTTATAAAAACCGGCTGCTTTAGTCATATTACGAGGTGTTAAAATGTACATTCCTCTTAGTAAATGAATTAGCGCGCCCATCTGTGAGCCACTATGCCAGATTCCTTCTAATCTGTGACCTCTGGTTCGTACTATTAAAGGTGCGGTTTGTTTCCCATGTGTACGGTAACGGAGTGTTGCAAGATCATCAGTAAGGACTTGTATGGCATAAAATATATAATCCAGATACTGTATCTCTGCAATGGGGCGCAAGCCACGTACTGCCATTCCTATACCTTGGCCAATAATTGTTGCCTCACGTATTCCTACATCAGAAACTCTTAATTCCCCATATTTTTCCTGTAAACCTTCTAAGCCCTGATTTACATCGCCTATTGTCCCGGAATCCTCTCCAAAGATTAAGGTTTTTGGGTATTTACTGAAAATTGCATCAAAGTTATCCCTTAAAATCACCCGTGCATCAACGCTTTGAGTATCAGAACTGTATTCCGGTAGAATTTCTGTAATATTTGTTGCTTTGCTTGCGGTTTCATTATAGAGATGGGCACTATAATTGGGCTGTGCCTTAGCCATATAGTCATTTATCCAAATTTGAAGTTGACTTTTGGCTTCAATATCTTCTTTAATAACAAATCGCAAAGCTTTTCTTGCTGCTGCAAGAACATCATTTTTAAGAGCGTCTTTTTCCTCTAATAAATTGTTTTTGATGGGCTGAATAAAGCGTCCGTTAGCACTTTGCTTTATTAATTGATCCAGCAAATCAACTACTTTTTTCTTTTCAGTTTTTATAGGATTTAAGAAAGTATCCCACGCTCTACGTTTTCCTTCTCTAACATTTCTCTTGATTTCTTTTTCAAACTCTGTTAATTCTTCGTCTGTCGCAATCTGGTTTTTAATCATCCAGTTGCGCATTTTCAGATTGCAGTCGTGCTCTTTTTCCCAAGTAAGGCGATCCTGACTTTTATACCGCTCATGGGAACCAGAAGTTGAATGGCCCTGTGGTTGTGTTAGCTCATTTACGTGAAGCAAGACAGGAACATGTTCATTTCTGGCAATTTTACCAGCTTGTTCAAAAGCATCAACTAGTGCTGGATAATCCCATCCTTCTATGCGTATAATTTCAAAACCCTCTTCTTCCTCATTTCTCTGAAAACCACTTAAGATTTCAGAGATGTTCTGTTTTGTCGTTTGATGTTTAGCGTGCACTGAAATGCCATATTCATCATCCCATATACAAATTACCATAGGCACTTGTAGAACACCAGCTGCATTCACCGTTTCAAAAAAGAGTCCTTCACTGGTGCTGGCATTTCCTATTGTACCCCAGGCAACTTCATTACCTTCTTGGGATAATCCTTCACTATTTAAATTGTCTGATTTTCTAAAAATTTTAGAAGCTTGTGCTAATCCTAAAAGGCGTGGCATTTGACCGGCAGTAGGGGATATATCAGCACTACTGTTACGCTGTTTGGTAAGGTCTTTCCATTTACCATTTTCCTCGAGACTATGAGTTCCAAAATGGCCACCCATCTGTTTTCCGGCACTCATAGGATCGTGTTCAAGACTGGAGTGAGCGTAAAGGCCTGCAAAAAAGTTTTCGATGGTAAGTTCACCTATAGCCATCATAAAGGTTTGATCTCTGTAATATCCCGATCGCCAATCACCATTTTTAAAAGCTTTGGCCATTGCCAATTGAGGAACTTCCTTACCATCTCCAAAAATCCCAAACTTTGCCTTTCCGGTAAGAACCTCCCTTCGGCCCAAAATACTACATTCCCGACTTGTGACGGCAACTTTATAATCTTCGATAACATTAGTTTTAAAATCGTCGAAAGAAAGTTGTGTCAGAGAATCTTGTTTTAAGCTCATATATGTTTTTCTGGTTGTTTTACAAAAATAGACAAAATCAGTCTTAAATACAATTCAATAAAATGCCAATAAAATGATAATATTTCAATAAAAATTCATTTAACTGAATTATCTATAGAGATATTCAATTTGAATGCGAATATATTAAGGTATTTATAATGGTAGTATTTCTTTTTGCAGTGTTAGATCAAATACGGCTTCCTAAAAATGAAGGAATTTTAGTACCATTTTCTTGTGAACAAGTTAAGAAGAGTCTTTAGATTCAAGGTAACTATAAACCTAATTTTTTGATCATATTCTGGTTGTCCTATTTCCCAACCATTATTTGAATATAAAGGAAAATAGAGTTCAAAATAATCTTCTACAAGAACGGTGCGTATACCACTATCATATACAAAGCGGGTATTATCCCCACGGTTATGAACAAGCCCAACATCTCCATATGCATGAATGAAATTCCAGATTGTGGTGCTTGCATTTGCTGTTGCAAGCCATTGATTTGCAAATGGCGTATTTAACATCGATTTAAAACCTCCTTCAGCTATAATTAATTGTTGGCTAAAAAGACCGCTGCTTTCAGACCTTCCATAGTAATTATAATCAAAAAGATAATCAGTTGGTCGATCTAAAGCAAAACTAAAATAATTGCCATCTGCTCTTGTATCGTTGTACAAAAATGTCCCTGCAAAAAGTCTAAGGTTGAACTGTCTGTTATTTAAAAGGACTTTTTTATATCGTGCTGTAAAGGAAAACTTGCTGAACTTTTTAGACAATTGAAAGTCTGTTTCCCAGGAAAAAGCATTTATAACACCTGGACTACTGTTAGAATAGCGAACATTAAATACATTGTAATCTGGATCGTCATTATCTATAAAAGCAGACTCATCTCTAGTTACATTGATATTTCTAAGGGTTAAAAACTGTCTTTTGTCAGATCTAAAATCATCTGTACGAAAACCAAAAGTTATAAAAGGTGAATATCTTTTATAAAAGGCGTCTGGTGCAAATGAAGAACGTCTTGCAGAAAACCCATACCTGATGGCATATAAATTACCTTCCTCAATATTTTGAGTATATGTAGCACCAATTGAACCTACGATTGCTTTTGATTTAAAACCAAATTGTGGTTCTATATTATAATTAAATGATTTGGTAAGTACCGTTTTGTTATACATACGCGCTCCCAGAGAAAAACCATCGTAAAAATTGTACTCAAAAATAGGCATGAAGAAAATCTGATTTTTTGAAGGATCTTCAATATCCTGAAACAGTTTTAATTGAATAGGCTTATTAATCCCTAAGAATGGATTAATCTTTTTGTAATTATCGCGCCTGTTATACTCAGGTACAAACCCTTCTGCATTTAGGGCTACACGATCTATACTATCTGCAGAAATTGCAACTGTTTTTTTCTTGTCAAAGCCTTCAACCCAGGTTTGTGAGATAATGCTATCGCCACGCATACCATATAAGGGTATAGGCATTTCACCTTTATTTTTATTTTTTAGCAACACATACACAGAATCACCTTGCTTTTTTAAGTTCTTAACTTTATAGTCAATTTTTTTTCTGGTGCTTACAAAATCCTCAAAAAACCAACTTAAATCCTTGTCTGTATTTTCTTCAAGCAACTTTTTAAAATCGGTAGAAGAGGTGGGTTTGAGTTGATAATCTTTGTAATATTCTTTTATGGTACTATCTATTACCTGGTGGTTGATATACTTGCTCAAATAGTTAAGACCACTTCCCGCCTTATACTTATTTCCTATATTTTTATTGAATTTAATAAGAGAGTCATAAGGCTCTATTAAGGGTTGATCTAGATTAAGCCTTGCCATGTGAAGATATAGCAGGTTATATTGATCGTTAAATTCTACTTGAGAGGCATAAAACTGGCGCACAAGCCAATACTTTTCTAGACTCCCAATAGCTTTTAATTTAGGATAATAACGATCCATATAATTCATCATAAGATAAATTTTAATACCGTCACTAACCCATCTGTCATTCCGTGGGTTTAAGAAAAGCGTATTATCTACATAATTGCTTATAGCAGTTTTGAGAATTTTTAATTCGTATTGAAATCCATCTGGAAAAGGACGTATAAAATCAGGAAGTTGATTTAAACCATATACTGGATTTTCCTTATAATCTATTTCTGAAAGAACAAGTTTTTTAAAGGGATAACTGCCCAGCTCCTTACTTAAATAATCAATGACGCGATCTACAATTAAGGCTCTGTAGTAGGGAGTTACATCTTCATCATAAATGTTGCTTATTATTTCAACTTGATCTGTTTCTACAAATTCAAAATCAGAAATTTTCTTTAGAAATATATTAGCATTATTGCGCGCATTTCCCTTAAGACGAACAAGTTCATCTTGTACTACATAAGAATTAGGTACTTCTTCCTGATCCAGTTCTGTAATAACCTTATAGCCTTTTGGTATAGATAAAGTAATATCAAAATCTGTAGGAAGCATATAAAGATCATCAAGATTTTTATTGCTGTAATACCTCCAGTGCCCATCATAAACAGCAGGAGAGAGAAACCAAAATCTTAAATTGTAATCCCCATTCTTTAAAAAGCCATAGTTGGTAAATCTTGAGTCTGGAAGCTTAACGTCATAAAAAACCTTTATTTTATATTCCTCTCCAGGATAAATAGGGTTCTTAAGCTGTATCTTAATGATATCTACAGCGTTCTCAAGTCTTTTATATTCAAGAAATTTATAATTACTGTCTGAAATAGATTTGATAGTAGTATTACCACGGTCCTCTCCTCGAGCCAAATGAAACCTTCTCTCATAATTTTCTGCAAAACGCTTTGCCAGATCAGACTGTTTAGATGAGAAGCTATTGGGCCAATCATTAAGAAAAATCTGATTTAAAGTGTCTAATGACGTATTTACAAATACAATCTCCTGCTGCATTTGCAAGGTATGTGTATCTGTATGCATTTTTGCCGTAATCGAAATACGGTTTTGACCCAAACTCAAAAATGGGAGTAGAAATAGGGACAAAAGAAATACAGGCAAGAATTTGCTCAAGTTTCTTTAGGTGTTTTATGTAGTTAAGGAAGTATGTGAAACACTTCCTTTAGCAATTTTTTTTATACAATACCTAACGTAAATAGTCAGGTTCTGGTTTTAATCTCTTAGAAGTTCGGACTCAATTCATATTCTGAATAGAATTCATTTAAAACTTCTAAAACCTCGTCTTCAGTATCTACTAAATGAATAAGATCAACATCTGTATCACTTATATTTTTAAAAGTGTCCAATAAGGTGGTCTTTATCCACCCTATAAGATCTTTCCAAAACTCGGTTCCAACGAGTATAATAGGAAATTTATCGACCAAAAATTCACTTTTAAATTATGAAGCCGAGGGTAAAGTAAGAGAAGAAATGGTTAGTGGACGTCCGTACT
>CAXBEL010000087.1:0-16731 GCA_963974735.1 uncultured Flavobacteriaceae bacterium
TTTGAACAAGCCCCGCCATCTACCTTTAAACCCTTCATCTGCTTCCCGCTATCTTCTACCATAGCCTGAATAACTTCACTTACCTGATACGCCATAGCCTCTATGGTCGCCTTTATAATTTCCTTGCGGCCTGTATTAAAAGTGAGACCCTGGATACTTCCTTTTGCATTACCATCCCAATGTGGAGCACCCAATCCCGCAAATGCCGGAATCACATACAAATCCTTAAGTGGAGGGATGCTTTCACAAATAGATCCTGTTTCCTCCGGCACTTCTATAAGTTGCAAACTATCCCGAAGCCATTGCACAGATGCGCCACCCACAAACACACTTCCTTCGAGAGCATATTTAATTTTCTCATCTTCTAGAGTGCAACATAAAGTGGTAAGCAATCCGTTTTTTGAGAAGTATGGTTTTGTCCCGGTATTAAGCAACATAAAGCAACCTGTGCCATAGGTATTTTTTGCAATTCCCGTTTTATAACCTCCCTGCCCAAAAAGCGCCGCCTGTTGATCCCCGGCCACACCATAAATAGGTATGGAATGACCTTCATAATTTACAGACCCAAAATCTGATGACGATTTCTTCACTTTAGGAAGCATGTTCTTGGGGACCGTTAAAGCTTCTAACAACTCATCATCCCACTTAAACTCTTTAATATTATAGAGCATCGTGCGACTCGCATTGGTATGATCCGTAAGGTGTTTTCCCGTAAATTTATAAATAAGCCAGGTATCTATTGTACCAAACAGCAAGTCTCCTTTATCTGCTTTTTCCCGCGCTCCTTCAACATTATCCAGAATCCATTTTATTTTGGTTCCAGAAAAATAACTATCTATTATGAGACCTGTAGTTTTTGCGATATACCTCGCCAGATCTTTTTCACGCAGTTCTTCACATATACCCTCTGTTCTTTTATCAAGCCAAACGATAGCTTTATAAATGGGCTCACCTGAGTTTTTATCCCAGACCACCGCCGTCTCGCGTTGGTTTGTAATTCCTATAGCAGCAATTTCTTCTATAGCAACCTCAGCCTCTTTTAAGACCTTTTCAAAGGTGAATTTTTGATCTTCATATATCTCAATGGCATCATGCTCTACCCAACCCGACTGCGGATAATATTGTGTTAGTTCCTTTTGAGCCATTTGAACAATGTTGCCATCTGAGTCAAAAAGAATGGTACGGGTACTGGTTGTACCTTGATCAAATGCTATAACATATTTTTTTGTCATCGAAATAGTATCAGTAAACACGATTAGGATAATCGCAATTGCAGGCCTTATATATTTTTCAAACTCTTGAAAAGTTGAAAGCCGATTTAAAGATATGAAATCAATACGACCACTCTTAGAATATTGCAAAACGCTTCTAAGATTTGAAATAATGATAAAAAGAGGAAGTTTATTTCTAAAAATGAGTGAAATAACAAGTCGCTATTGACAAAACCGCATGCTTCTATTTCCCGTAAATTATCAGAGAAGTTATTAGTAAACTTTATATTTAGCCACTTTTGGATTGCAATGCAAATATTCAATTGTAATACCTTTAGTAAACACCCCTAATAATACATGAACAAAATAATATTGATTATGGTTTTCCACATTCCGTTTTTATCTTCCGGTCAGAAAACCATAGATGATTTGCTTAACCTGTATAACGTACGCAGCGTACCTTATATCACGGTGCAGGAATTAAAAATGAACTTCAACAACTACACCATTCTTGATACCCGAAGAAAGGAAGAATATGAAGTAAGCCATATTCCTGGTGCAATATGGGCCGGAGAGAATCCCGATAAGAAGCAGTTAAATATCCTAATTCAGGATAATTCTAAACCTATTGTTGTCTATTGTTCCATTGGGGTACGGAGCGAAAAGTATGGAGAGAAACTGCTCGCTTGGGGCTACCCCAACGTTAGCAATTTATATGGGAGTATTTTCTTTTGGAAAGATGCTGGATATCCCGTCATTGATAAAAATGGAAGAGAGACAGATAAGGTTCACGTCTTCAAAAAAGTCTGGGGAAAATATCTAAGTACAGGTCAGAAAGTTTATTGATTTCACTTTATATTCCAATGAATAAATCGTAATTTTTCCAAGCTTTAATTATTGATTTATGCTTTCTACTAATCCCTTGAAAGTTACCAACATTATAAAATTCAAGAATATAACTTAACTCGAACATCTTTAAACTTAAGAAGTGCCGGTAAACCGCTTTAGTGGTTTTTTGGCGTGACCTAAACAATGAATAAAAATGGCTTTATTAAGTAAAAAAGAAACTGATGGTGATGAAGATTACACCGCAGACTTTCACTTCCCCACTTCTAATAACCTTTTAATAATTTTTACGCGTAATCCCGAACTTGGTAAATGCAAAACCCGTCTAGCAGCGACAGTAGGAGATGAAAGTGCTTTAGAAATTTACAGATTTCTATTAAAACATACGGTGTCTATTACAGAAAAACTCAACGCAGATAAACAGGTTCATTATTCAGAGAATGTAAGAAAAAATGACTTATGGAATGATCATTTTGCAAAGAAGCTTCAAGTAGGTGATGACTTAGGTGAACGTATGCAGCATGCTTTTCAGCAAGGTTTTAAAGACGGTTATAAAAATATAATAATCATAGGTAGCGATATGTATGATTTAAATCAGCAAGATCTGGAACAAGCCTTTAAGGCTTTAAATGAGCACAACTATGTAGTAGGGCCTGCAGAAGACGGTGGTTATTATTTATTAGGGATGAAATCCTTAAATTCTGATGTGTTTAAAAATAAACCTTGGGGCACGGATACAGTTCTTGCCGACACCTTAAAAGATTTAGAAGGAGAAGACGTCAAGTTATTAGATACTCGTAATGATGTAGATTATTACGAAGACATTAAAGATATAGAGGCTTTTCAGCCATTCCTTCCTAAAAACTTCATTCATTCGCAGCGCGTTTAATTCTAAAAACTAATCACGGCCCTTAGTGGCCAACAGAAAAAACTTTAAATGAAGAAATATATTGAGCAATCTGCCTTTTTTTTAAAAGAACGTGGATTTGAAGCTCCGGAAATTGGAATTATTCTTGGAACCGGCTTGGGACAACTTGTAGATAAATTAGAAATAATAAGTTCAGTAAGTTATAACCACATTCCAAGTTTTCCCACTGCTACAGTAGAATTTCATACCGGTAAATTAATTTACGGTATTCTGGGTGGAAAAAAAGTAATCGTAATGCAAGGCAGGTTTCACATTTATGAAGGTTATACCCTGCGTGATGTAAGTTACCCTGTACGTGTTATGAATGAACTGGGAATAAAAAAACTACTTATTTCTAATGCAGCTGGTGCAATAAATCTTGACTTTAAAAAAGGCGAGATCATGCTTATTGAAGACCACATAAATCTGCAGGGCAGTTCTCCTTTAGCCTTTAAAGGGGTTGAAAAATTAGGAAGCCGGTTTACAGATATGAGTGCCCCATATAACCTGGAAATGTCTGGACTAATTGAGGAGATTGCAAAAGAAAATAATATAACACTGCATAAAGGGGTTTATGCTTCTGTTGTAGGGCCCCAACTGGAAACCCGTGCAGAATATAGATACCTTAAAACGATAGGCGCAGATGCCGTGGGAATGAGCACTGTACCTGAAGTAATTGTTGCAAATCACCTTGATCTTCCCGTGGTAGCGGTTTCTGTACTAACAGATGAATGTGACCCTAAAAATCTCGATCCGGTTGACATAAATGACATTATGGAAAGTGCCGCTAAAGCCGAACCAGATATGATTGCTTTATTTACAAATCTTATAGAAAAATTATAAAAACTATTTTTTGCCCGGAGTAATTATCAGACTTGCTCCGGGTAATTTATCTTCTGAATATATGGGTCTTCTATCTTCCAATAAATCAACAGATCCATCTTCATCCTTAAAAATTCTACCCTGCCCATTCTCAATAAATACACCTTGAGGATTACCCATATTGTCCAACATAAAAAGGGCCTGTTGTGTACCTGTAAAACCAGAAGAAGTTGCTGTTCCTGAAATCGCTATTATTAATATAGCGTTCTGTTCACTAGCGGTTATTGTTGTGCGAACGAAAGCAGAAAAATCGTTTCCGCTTCCACTTACATAAGAAAGATCACCTACAGATTCTGAGATATTCTGCTCTATTTCCTTATAATCGAATGTAAGTGCATCGTTATCCTGATTTTCAAAATAAATTTCGGTAGGCGAAATTTCATAACCAATTGCATAATCATTAGGGATATTTGTGTTTTCAACAACTCTAGGGCTTATCTCAAAAACACCATTTATAATAGGAGGATTGTTACCGGTATAAATAACAAATCCAAGCTCTGTAATTACATCTAAAATATCTTGCGTTACAAAATTGGCGATATCTTCTTCTGTGCCTTGAAAACCTTCATCATCGACTACTTCTTCCTCATAAGATCCAGAATCATCATCGCTGCTGCAAGAAGTTAAATAAAAAGTTAGGAAAAAACACAAAGGCAAAAGGAATGAATATTTTTTCATGATTATTGTTTTTAAAAGGTTTACAACTAGTCATCGTATCCCCTTATAAATATCATCATGAAATTACTCAAAGCACTAAAAACCTATACCAGAAAGAAAGAAATTTACCTTTTATTATAGCCAAAGCGTCTTAGTTCTTTATCACTACTGCGCCAATCTTTATTTACCTTCACATAGAGTTCTATGTGAACCTGTTTTCCAAAAAAAGCCTGTAAATCTTTACGCGCTTCAACGCCCACACGCTTTAGCGCTGCACCTTTATGGCCTATAATTATCCCTTTTTGACTTTCTCGCTCCACCATAATAATGCTACGCATTCTTATAATTTCATCTTCTTCGAAAAACTCTTCTGTATCGATCTCAACAGAATAAGGAATCTCTTTTTTATAGTGCATCAGGATTTTTTCGCGAATGATTTCATTTACAAAAAAACGTTCTGGTTTATCTGTTAAGGTATCCTTAGAATAAAAAGGTGGAGACACAGGAAGATTCTCCAGTATACGATCAAAAACTTCTCTTACACCAAAATTTTCTAAAGCGGAGATTGCAAAAATTTCAGCATTAGGTACTTTTTCCTGCCAAAGCTCGAGACTGGCTTGAAGCATTTCTTCATCCCCTTTATCAATTTTATTGATAAGCAGTAAAACGGGAATCTTAGCATTTCTTATTTTTTCAAAAAAAGCTTCATCCTTTAATTCCTTTTCGCCCAGCTCGACCATGTACAATAACACATCAGCATCTTCAAATGCCGATTTTACAAAGTCCATCATTGAGGTTTGAAGTTGATAAGCAGGCTTAATAATTCCCGGAGTATCACTTAGGATAACCTGAAAATCATCCCCATTTACAATACCCAAAATGCGGTGCCTTGTGGTCTGTGCCTTAGAAGTGATTATAGATAAACGCTCACCTACAAGGGCATTCATTAAAGTAGATTTACCAACATTGGGATTACCTATTATGTTTACGAATCCTGCTTTATGACTGGGAGATTGTGGATTTTCTTCGCTCAAAGAAATACGTATTTAGTTTTTAATAGAAAAACGATGAAAGGCAATAAAAAATCCTCCCATACAGCCTACAAAGGTACTGCTTTTGAAGTTGTTGAAAACCAACTAATCTTCAAAGATGAGCTTGCCCTTATACAATTCTTCTATCTCAACTACAGGAGGTCTGTTTACAGAAATAAGATCACCAGTGCTTAAAACCTGACCGCGCAGCGCTTGTTGCGGATTTACAATTACCTTATTGGTCCCTCTATGGTATATATCCAGATTTTGAATAACCAGATCCCGACCTTCAAAGCGGCCATCACCCTCTAAAAGATTTATATCTGCATTATTTACATCCCCAGAAAGATAATAGTTGCTAAGGCCATTTGCAGTAATTTCCAATTGATCTACATTTAATTGCATTCTAAAGTCACCATCTTTATGAAAGGCATCCTCTTCTTCTAAATCCTCACTGATTAATGATAATGATGGGTACGCAAGCACTCCGTCACTTTGTACTTCATAACCAGATGCGTTCCTGATTTTTTCGATATTGGGAGAAGTTATTAGTGCTTTAGTAATGTTATATTCCCTTACGAGGTTACAGCCGTTATCATTAAAAATAGTCAGTACTCCATCTTCCACAGAAACCTCGATGTCATTGAGTAAATTTTCTCCTGTTTCTATAACCACTTTCTGTTCTGTCCCCTGTTTTACTATAAGCTGCACGCGTTCTTCCACAATTATAGAAGTGAAATCAGCTACTTCAAATTCTGTTTGCTTAATATCTCCAGCTGCCTGAAAACAATTGAGGCCCTCTTCAGAATCGCAACTTAACACAGAAATTAGAGAGAGAAATACTAAAAGTTTTTTCATAAAGACTAAATAATACCCAATGAGAGCAAAACTAATCATATTAAAGAAGATGTAGTCTTATGCCCCCTTATTAGTTACGTCAAAATAATCTTAATGGTTTCTGGTATTTAATTATCCTGCTGCATAAAAACCTCCTGCTTTAACATTTTTACTCGAGACTTCGCCAAATTAGCAAGGGGGTCATAAGAATTGTCATATTTCTCTATAAAATCTTCGTACAGGCGAATTACCGCCTCTTTATCTTTATAATAGTTATCGGCGACCACTGCACGAGCATATAGTGCCTTTTTATAGTCTGAATCTTCCTCTAATGCTTTATTGAGGTAGTCCATAGACTGTTTCCAGTCCTTATGTATTTTATAAGTGTTTCCTAAAGTATAATACTCATCTTCCATAGACATATCCTTCAAGTAGATAGCCATTTTTCCATGCTTTTCTGCATTTTTAAAATCCTCTAGGAAATTATAAAGTTTTGCCAGATTGTGATGTGTGTAATAATCTTCTGGATCATAGTTTAATGAAAGTAAATATTGTTCAATTGCCAGCTCATAAGAGCGTTCCTGATAATAACAATATCCCAGTTTATCGTGAATAAATTTGCTGCTCTTTCCTAAATCTATAAGTTTTTTAAACCAAATTATAGCATCATCATGAAAGCCTCTATAAAAATAATTTTGTGCCAGCAGGCTTATTATCTCGACATTAGTATCATAACTTTCTAGTGCCTTTTTGCATAATTTTTCTACGACTGGGTAATCCTTTTTTTTCAAATAGAATAGAGCTGTCTCATAAAGCGCTTTTTGATGTGTACTGTCTAATTCTACCGCTCTTTCATAATCCTTGATATATATCTTAAGACTATCTAGAGATTCAAGAGTAAGTGTATCCACTTCTAACGGCTTGTTTTCTCTAGCCCTACCACGTTGATAATAGAAATTGGGATTAGCAGTATATACATCTATGAGAGCCGTAAAAATACTATCTGCTTTTTCATATTTACCTTTAGTTATCAATAGTTTCCCATACTCAGTCATTGCTACCGCTTTATCTGTTCCGGTGGCGGCCTTTTCGTAATTAAACAAAGCATCGTCTAAAGCTCCCTTTGCTTGATGGGCCCGGGCAAGCTTAATATATATAGACTCCTTTTTATTATTTATAGACTCATATTCTTTTATAGCGCTGCTATAGTTTCCCACAGCGTAGAGACTATCGCCAATAGCCGAAGCCGAAGTTTGTGCTTCGGCTTTAACTAGTACAGCTAATACAAATAAAAATAAAAATAATCTTCTCATAGGCTTTGGCTACTATTTAGACGCGGTAAACAATTGGCAAGGAATATAGCACATTCACAAGTTGCCCTTTTTCCTTTCCCGGGGTCATTTTAGGCAAACTCTTAATCACACGTTGCGCCTCTTTTTCTAAATCCGGATAAGCACCTCGAGCCTTTACCTCTTGTATTTCTCCATTTTTGTCTATTATAAAGCTCATTTCTATAAGATTATCACCGGCAAGGGAAACATTATCTACTATATGCTCATCAAAATTTTCAATGATAAATTTTGAAATTTGCTGGGTAAAACAAGAAATACTTGGATTCTCACATCCGGGAAAAACCGGCGGTTCATCAACCGCATTATATTCCATTCGATCCTCTCCCAAGTCATCATAATTAAAGCTTCTATTAGGCTCTTGAACTTCTACTTTTGCAAACTTATTTGTATGTTGAGAAATCAATTCTTGCAACTGCCTATACTCATTTTCAGTTAAGGTTTCTTTCTCTTGAAGTGTAGCTTCCAATTTGGATAGTTTTTCCTCTAACGTTGAAATAGTAGTATTTGCTTCTGCATCCTGCTCACATGAAGCAAAAGCAAAAAGACCTAAAATTAACATACATAAAGCACCGTCTTTAAATTTATAATTAATTTTTTTAAAACGCATTTTGAAAATTATTAAGTTACTATTCGTTGTTGAGCTTTTTATAATATTTATTCAGCGACTTGAAAAACTATAGGTAAAGAATATAACACACCTACATTTTCACCTTTTTGTTTCCCAGGTCTCATCTGAGGAAGCAATTTTAGAGTTCTGATAGCCTCTGTTTCTAATTCTGGTACTTTGGCTCTTGATTCAATATCTGTAACTGATCCGTTTTTATCAATTTTAAAACGCACATACACCCGATTAACCCCAGTTAAACCAAATTTTTCACCCAGACTAGTATCAAAATTTTTATTAACTAGACTAGAAATTTTATCGCTCATACATTTTTTACGAGCCTCATTACTATCTAATCCTTCACATCCTGGAAACACGGGGACTTCTTCAATTACCGCAAAAGGAAAATCAATAATTTTATTTTGTTGAGTATCCTCCTCCACAACTTCTATAACTACGCCCTCTGTAACTTCTTCGTTATTTTTATAGTCCTCTTTAAGTTTTTGAAGTAAAATATATTCTTTAGAGGTCAACTTTTCCTTGGTCTCGAGAGTGGCTCTCAGATCTGCTATTTGCTCTTCTAAAGTCAGTTGGTTTTCAACTTCACCTCCATTATCTGTAGAACAGGAAACATAAGTAAGCATCCCTGCAAATAAGGGTACTAGTAATAAGTATTTAAATTTTGAGATGGTTTTTGATTGTTTCTGTAACATAACGATTCGTTTTTTAATTAATGAATGATTGAAAAAAGTATTAATAAATGAAATATTCTCTGTACCAAAAGCTGTATTAAGCAATTGATTATAATATGATTTGCTTTCAGCTTTGGCTGAAGCCTTCTTATCTGCTATAAATTCGTGTAGCTCGCTAACATAATTTTGATATAAATAAACTGCCGGATTAAACCATAGGATGATTTTCAGCAATTCAAAAAACATAAGATCCAGACCATGTCGCTCCTTTAAATGAACAGTTTCATGTACCAGAATCTGTTTTTTTGAAGTTTCATCTAATTTTTCACCTATGAATATGGTATTTAAAAATGTAAATGCTGCGTCACTATTGGGAAGAGTTATTATAGAGGTATCCTCTTTACGCTTGAAACGAAAGAATCTGTTTAAACTAGAATATTTTTTTAACAGCAATATCCCCGATATACTCAGCCCTAATATATAAAAGAGCATAATCCACATACTCCAGTCTATAAATGGTCTCGAGGAAGATTGCAGAATCACTTCTGAGGACATTGTGGCTAATGGCTGTTCTCCGATAAATACGGTTGGCAACTGCTGAATCATATTAGGCACTTTTACCGTATTCCCGAGCCAATCCATTTTTAAGAATGGAAGTATAAATGCTAAGACCGGAGTTGCCAATAAATAAATCCTGTTATAGGTATAAAATGTTTCCTTACGCAATAATACGTGATAGACAACCAGAAAGATCGCCTGAAACAAAATGACCTGAAATAGATATGTTGTCATGATTAATCCTCTTTATTAATATCCTTTAAAATCGACTCTAATTCTGAAATGCTCATTTCTTTCTTCTTAACAAAAAAAGATACCATACTCTTGAAACTCCCATTAAAGTAATCATTAACCATCTTGCTCATGGAGTCCGCACTATAGGTTTCTTTATCTACTTTTGGGAAATAAACGTGTCCCCGGCCCTGCTTTTTATAATCTACAAAATCCTTGCTTTCAAGTATGCGCACAATGGTTGACACCGTATTGTATGCAGGTTTCGGCTCTGGCATCTCCTCAATAATCGAGGCGACATTTGCCTCTTCCAGATCCCACAGAATCTGCATTACTTCTTCTTCAGCTTTGGTTAATTGCTTCATAAATTGGTTTTTTCAATTAATGTTTATCACATTTAATAATTCAAATATAACTAAATAATTAGTTTAAACTAATTATTTAGTTATAAAATTATTTTAATAGTTTACTTTTAGTGTTTAAGCTTGTAAAAAATGGATCTTGTTCTTGTAGTTGTTGGTTTCCTACTGTGCTTGCTAGGAATTGTAGGAAGTTTTCTTCCTGTTCTTCCCGGACCACCTGTAAGTTGGCTAGGATTGTTGCTGTTACATTTTACTAAAGCTGTCCCTATGAATTATTGGTTTATGGGAATCACTTTAGCAATTGCAGTAATTATTTTTATTTTGGATTATGTCTTGCCAGCTAAAGCCACCAAACACTTTGGCGGCAGCAAGGCTGGTGCAGTAGGAACAACGATAGGATTATTTATTGGGATTATTGCCCCTATCCCTCTCGGCATATTAATAGGTCCATTTGTGGGTGCACTAATAGGTGAACTCTTCTTTAATAAGACCGACCGGAAAACAGCATTTAAGGCTGCGGGTGGTAGCTTTCTGGGTTTTCTAGCCTCAACTTTTATGAAGTTTTTTGTGGCATTAATCTTTACTGGACTTTTTGTTTACAAAGTCGTTCAAAACACAGATGGATTCTTTTGATCTGTTTAAATTCATTTAATTTAATACTGAAATACTCACAACAAACCCCTCACTGTTACGCACATTAAAAACGGTGTTATCTTCAAAAATGAGGTATTGTCCTTTTATTCCTTTTAACACACCTGTATAAGAAGGTGTTTTAATAAGATTTAATGTTTTCAGCTTTTGAGGATATTGAAGTACAGGAAACTCAATATTTATTTCCTGATTGTTTGCCATATAATAATCCTTAGCTTCCTCTGGAATGAAATCCTTTAAGCTTTCACGATATTGTACCAGATCCTCATCGTCAATTTCATTTTTAAGCATTTTGCGCCAATTGGTTTTATCTGCTATATGATCCTTAAGTGCAACCTCCGTGATACCAGCCAAATATCTATTGGGCACCTCAACAATTTCTATAGCCTCATGTGCTCCTTGATCTATCCAGCGGGTGGGCACTTGGGATTTTCTGGTCACACCTACTTTAATATTACTCGAATTTGCCAAATACACAACATGCGGTTGTAGCTGTACTTGCTTCTCAAACTCTAAATCCCGATCCTCTTCATCAAGATGTGCCTTACTGAGCTCGGGACGTATAATCCAATCTGCAGCTTGAGGGACTTTATAAAAATCATCATAGCAATATCCCTGACGATAAATCTTTTTATCCTTACCACAAGCAAGACATTGATATCTCAAAAACTCAATACGTATTTCTTTATCAAGCAACTGGTTAACGTGGATAAAATCTGCATCAAAAACCATGTAATACTGTACTGGTGATTGTAATTCAGTTTGCATTTTTTTCAGAACACCCTGATATTGCATATCTTCTTGTATTGTTTAGAAATTCAGATTAAAAACTTAATTTAGACCACTATTTTTTTTGTGCGAAAACTCAAAAATAAGGCCTAAAGATACTAACAAAATGCCGATTCCCTTAGTCAACTCCATAGCATCATGGTTCCTCAAAAAGCGCATTCACCAGATGGAATTGTTTTTGAAATATCCTCATGATGTTCAGAATGAGTTATTGCATAAACTACTTTATAAAGCCAAGGCTACAGAACTGGGCACAAAATATAAATTCAGTGAAATAAAAAATTACGAAACGTTTGCTGAAAGAGTTCCTTTGACGAATTATGAAATCTTTCAAGCTGCCATAGAAAGAGGGAGACAAGGAGAAGCCAATATATTCTGGCCCACCTCAATTAAATGGTTTGCTCAAAGCAGTGGCACCACCAATGCCCGAAGCAAATACATCCCCGTAAGCCCAGAATCTCTTGAAGATTGCCATTACGCGGCCAGCAAAGATTTGCTGTGTATGTATTTAAATAACAATCCAGAAGCTCAATTATTTACCGGGAAGAGTCTCCGCTTGGGTGGTAGTAAAAAATTATATGAAAATAATGGTACTTCCTATGGGGACCTCTCTGCGATATTAATTGACAATATGCCTTTCTGGGCAGAATTTAGCAGTACACCAGGCAATGAAGTTTCATTAATGAGTGACTGGGAAACTAAAATGCAAGCGATAGTAAATGCTACCATACAAGAGAATGTAACCAGTCTAGCAGGAGTCCCCTCGTGGATGCTGGTATTACTTAATAATGTATTAGAAACAACAGGCAAGAATCATCTATTGGAAATTTGGCCTAATCTGGAAGTTTATTTTCACGGTGGAGTAAGTTTTGATCCTTACCGAGATCAATATGCTCGGCTCCTTCCCAAACAAGACTTTAGATTTTATGAAATTTATAATGCGTCTGAAGGTTTCTTTGCTATACAAGACCGTAATGATTCTAATGAGTTGTTATTAATGCTCGACTACGGGATTTTTTATGAATTTATCCCTATGGATACTTATGGAACTCCTACAGAAAAAGTAATTCCTCTAAGTCAGGTTGAAAAAGATAAAAATTACGCCATGGTCATTACTACCAATGCTGGTTTATGGCGATACAAAGTAGGCGATACCGTACGTTTTACATCTATAGATCCTTATCGGGTAAGAGTTACAGGTCGTACTAAACACCATATAAATGCATTTGGAGAAGAACTTATTATCGAAAATGCTGAACAAGCTTTAAAAAAGGCGACCGCTCTAACGCAATCAGAAATTGTAGATTATACAGCTGCTCCCATA
The DNA here is from genome assembly GCA_963974735.1 of uncultured Flavobacteriaceae bacterium. Taxonomy (GTDB): domain Bacteria; phylum Bacteroidota; class Bacteroidia; order Flavobacteriales; family Flavobacteriaceae; genus Leeuwenhoekiella. Next base: position 12,935 of record CAXBEL010000087.1, read on the forward strand.
TTTATGGAAGGAAAGGAAAAAGGAGCTCATGAGTGGATTATAGAATTTAAGGTTTCTCCAAAAAGCTTAGAGGATTTTAAAAATGCTCTGGACACTTCACTTCAGGAAATTAATAGTGATTACGAAGCAAAGCGTTTTAATAATACCACTCTTAATGCTCCTAAAATTCATTATGCAAGAAAGCATTTATTCTATGATTGGCTAAAAGCCAAAAATAAATTGGGCGGACAGCACAAAGTGCCGCGATTAAGCAATACCAGGGAATACCTTGACGAATTACTTGCATTGAACAACTAAATAGCCAAAAGCCCATTTTGTTCTTTAACGAAAATTACTGTAGTTAAGCTAAAAGTTTTTTGATAGTGGTTTAAAGTATATACTTTAGAAGTAACAAATCATAACTCAAAACACTCATTTAGTCATGAAGACTATAACTTTGATGCTGGCAGCAGTATTATCTCCAATACTGCTGCTCGCCCAAAGTGCTGATTTAACTCCAGGTGATATTGCATCATTAGATGATATTGCTTTTTTAAATTACAGCACTTCTTATTCTAATACTTCTGATGCCGATGTCGTTGATGATATGGGTTACAATTTCTCTGTTAAAGAGACAGATATAAATAGTTCATTTACAGAGTATCCATCCAGTTTTTTCAGGAATCAATTAGTAATTGTTTCTTCTAGAAAAATAGGAGCTTTCGGAAAAAAAAGTAAGTCCACTCTCGAACCTTTTGCTAAAGTATTTGGTCTGGATTTCACCAGAAATGGTTCACTGGATCGACCGTTATTATTTCTAGGTCTTTTTAATACTCGTAATCACAGTCAAGGAGGCATTGCATTCGCACCAGATGAGAAAACGGTTTATTATACCAGAGCATCTGAGGACAATCCACAAAATTATCAATTATACATTGGGTTTTTAAGTAAAAAAATAAGTGGATTGTGGGAAAATGAAACGGTTGCTTCTTTTAATAGCACAGAATATTCCATTGAAAATCCATACATAACCCCAGACGGAGAAACACTTTATTTTTCTTCTAATAAACCTGGCGGACTGGGAGGCTACGACTTATACAAAGCTGCCATAAATGAAGATGGCACTGTAGGAATACCTCAAAATTTAGGCTCCCGTATTAATTCGGCTAAAGATGAAAGATTTCCATCTATAAGTCCTGATGGTAAAAACTTATACTTGTCCTCTAACAGGTATACTGGTCTAGGAGGATATGATTTGTATCGCAGCTCTATTGCAGGATCTACTTATAGTAAACCTGAAAATATGGGAAATACGCTTAATACGCCTTCAGATGATGTGGCATTTGTGCCTGTAAGTGGTACTAGTGGATATTTTAGTTCTAACAGGAATCCTTCAGAAAACAAAAATGCAGACATCTACTACTTTAGTGGAGAAATAACAAAATAAAAATAAGCACCTTACCCAGCTTAATAGAGAAAGCCGCGAAACTATCAAGTTTACGCGGCTTTTGAATTTTTATAAGGTCATATCCTAATATACTACATTACGACACTGCCTTTAATTTCTTAATAGTGGATTTCTCAAGTTTACGCTCTGCATATTCTCTAGTTACTTCAAGCTCCCCATCATTAGAACTGGGCAGATCAAACATAGCATCTGTTAATATAGCTTCACATAAAGAGCGTAAACCCCGCGCGCCCAACTTATATTCTATAGCCTTACCTACTATATAATCTAAAGCTTCTCCTGTAATTTCAAAATCTACATCATCCATTTCAAAAAGCTTCTCATACTGCTTTATTATAGCATTTTTAGGCTCTGTAAGTATAGAACGAAGCGTGCCAGCATCTAATGGATTCATATATGTTAATACCGGCAAACGTCCTATTATTTCAGGTATTAAACCGAAATCCTTTAAATCGCGGGGAATTATATATTTTAAAAGGTTATCCTTTTCAATAACATCCTCGCTTTTACTGGCGCTAAAACCTACGGCCTGCATATTTAAGCGTTTTCCTATGACACGGTCTATACCATCAAATGCACCACCAGCTATAAAAAGAATATTCTCGGTATTTACCTCTATAAATTTCTGATCTGGATGTTTGCGACCCCCTTTAGGCGGAACATTTACTACAGTTCCTTCCAGTAATTTCAAAAGAGCTTGTTGTACTCCTTCTCCACTCACGTCGCGTGTTATAGAGGGATTATCACTTTTACGCGCAATCTTATCTATTTCATCTATAAAGACAATTCCTCGTTCTGCTTTTTCAAGATTATAATCTGCTGCCTGCAATAAGCGAGTAAGTATGCTTTCTACATCCTCACCTACGTATCCAGCCTCGGTAAGTACCGTTGCGTCAACAATAGCTAAAGGGACATTAAGCATGCGAGCAATGGTCTTTGCCATTAAGGTCTTACCGGTACCTGTCTGGCCAACCATAATAATATTGCTCTTTTGTATTTCAATATCATCATCTGTGGTAGGCTGTAACAATCTTTTGTAGTGATTGTAAACAGCTACAGACATTACTTTTTTAGTATATTCCTGACCTATTATGTACTCATCCAGAAAACCTTTAATCTCTTTAGGCTTCTTCAACATAAGTTCATGAGCTAAGTCTGTGGTATTCATATCCTTCGACTCCTCTAGAACAATCCCATGTGCCTGCTCAATACAACGATCACATATATGCGCATCGAGCCCAGCAATCAATAAATTGGTTTCAGGCTTCTTTCTTCCACAAAACGAGCACTCTAATTCTTCTTTCGCCATAATTCAATAATTTGATTTTTGAGTTTTTATTCAAAAATCTAAAACATATTTCTTCAACTCCGTTTCCTAAGAACGAATGGTAAGCTGATCTATTTTATTTCTCTCTTACTAAGATTTCATCTATCATACCATATTCCAATGCCTTATCAGCTTTCATCCAATAATCCCTATCGCTATCCTCATAAACTTTATCATAGGTTTGGCCGGAGTGTTTAGCAATAATGCGATAAAGCTCTTCTTTTAAGGTAAGAATTTCCTTAGCTGTTATTTCTATATCGCTCGCCTGGCCCTGAGCACCACCCATAGGCTGGTGAATCATAACTCGTGAGTGTGTAAGACCGCTACGTTTTCCTTTCTCACCTGCACAAAGAAGTACCGCCCCCATAGAAGCAGCCATACCCGTACATATTGTTGCTACATCGGGCTTTATAAACTGCATGGTGTCATATATTCCTAGACCAGCATATACACTCCCTCCTGGAGAATTAATATAAATCTGTATATCCTTTGACGCATCTGTACTTTCCAAAAACAATAATTGAGCCTGTACAATATTAGCGACCTGATCATTGATACCTGTACCTAAAAAGATAATGCGATCCATCATTAAACGTGAAAACACATCCATTGCAACGGCATTCATCTGGCGTTCTTCAATGATATTAGGCGTTAAATTAACAGGATACATACTACTCATAATCTTATCGTAGTACATGCTGTTTATGCCATGGTGTTGAGTTGCATATTTTTCAAATTCTTTTCCGTAATCCATAGTAATTTAAAGTCTTCTTGTTTTTCGCTTTTGCGAAATAATCTCTTAGTTTCAACAAAAAAGGTGTTGACTACACCCCAATTTTTCTTTAAGTCAAAAAAGGCGTCTAACCCTTAGTTAAACGCCTTAAAGATACTATTTATATTGTAGATACACTATTTGTATACTTCTTTCACAAACTCATCGAAGGTGACTTCTTTCTTCTTTAAGTTCACATTTTCTTTAAAGAAATCAAGCAATTTTTTATTCATTAATTGCTCAGAAAGTCT
>CAXBEL010000088.1:0-16642 GCA_963974735.1 uncultured Flavobacteriaceae bacterium
ATTCCGCAAATGTTCCATCTGGATGATAGATTAAAACATAATTATTATATTTTTTACAAGGCTCCTCCCCACAGTTCCTATTGTTTTGTTCAACAACATCAATTACAATCCCCTCTCTAATAGCAGTTATTTCAGTTCCTACAGGCATTGTAAAATCAAGGGCATTTTGATTTTGATGGGAGAACGTACCGTTATATCCTTGATAAACTTTAAAAGTTTTTGAAGTATTAAATGGCAAACTATACGCATAATCGCTCTCGTAATTATCTTGAGAATCCTTGCCATAATTGGTAAGATATCTATAAGAAAATTTATAGGCTTTCTCCTTTTTTGCAATTGTAAGCTTAGTGAGAAGCTGTTTCTTTTTATTGGGCTCTACAGTATAAATGGCATTGTTACCACCATTTATATCTAAATTGGTACTAGTAAAATCAATTTTGATACTTACCGGGCAAAATTCCTCATTGTCTGCATAGATATTATACCCATCCTGATTTTGTTCATAATAGATTTTAACCTTGTGTTTTGCTTTGCATACTGTAACCGTAAAGGCTAAAAATAGAAAAATGTAAAGTTTCATTTAATTTATTTAGTTAATCCAGGATAAGTTTTTTAAATATTGCAAGTATATAAATAAACGTAAATAATTATTGGCTCCAAAATTTATTCTAGTGCGTTCGAAATTAATTTTACAAAGAATAGGGTAAAAGGAGTGGCAAATCTATATCGCATCAAAGCAATTAATCGGTAACCTTATTTTGTTCTAGAACCTGTTTTACGGTTGTCCATTTTATTTCTGGATAGCGTTTATTGTCGAGCTTTTCAATTTTTGAACGTTCATCGATCATATTATGCATATACTGCATCCCTTGCCAGGCGGGGTAAAGCTCGTTTTTTGCCGGATTAAAAAATCGTGCAATTTTTATAATAAATCCAAGAAGTCCTTTGCTTCCAAGGCGTAATAGAGTAAATTTTTTACCGTAAACATTACACGCTATCTCTCTGGCTTTTCTAGGACTTATTTGATCTCCCGCTATTCTTAAGTATCGCGGGGTGGAAGGGTCAAGAGCAACTTTTGCCGTGTACTCGGCCGTATTGTCCATTGTGGTGAATGCCCATCTACGGTCTTTGTTTCCCCAATAAATGACCATTTTCTTTTTAGTAAGTATAAATGGCATTTGCTCTACTAACAAATCTGCAAAAGCGCCATTAAAAATTGAAGTCGAAGCAATTGAGGTTTGATCAAGATATTTGTGAAATTCTCTTCTTAAATCCAGGTTCCGGTTTTCCCCAGGAGAAAAATTAGTAAAATCTAATGAATAATCTGATGGAATAAAGCGAGGCACACCAGCTGCGATAGCTGCGTCTAATAATACTTTCTGGGCATCAATAACCACTTCGCGTAATCCAGCCAATACAGAAACCACGCAGGAAACACCTTCACAAGCAACTTTTATTTCTTCTACCGTCCAATCATCTACCTTATAGATTTGTACACCGAGGTTTTCTAGGGTTGTTATTTTTGCTGCCTCACTACTTGGACGTACAATAGCACGGACTTGTGCATTGTTATTACAAAGTGCTTTTGTTATTCTTAAACCTAAATTACCCGTGGCACCAGCCACTAAAATTATTGCAGCCATTTTTCTTTTGAATTTATAATAAAATTCTTCTATAATTTAGGTTTGAAATTATTTGTTTTAATAGTTTCTGTCGCTTATTATCGCATTATGATTATCTGATTTAAAATAAATAATTCAATTTCTTTCTCAAATCTACTATTTAACTTTCCTCTTTGTCCATTTCCATTTTCAAATTGTAGGGTCTCATTCTCGGGTTTAGGGAATGGAAATCTTCCAGCCCAAGTGGTAAAACTTATTAATTCATTAAAGATTTTTTGATGTTTTTCAGATATGATTAAATTATAGTGATCAATAATTTTAAAAAAATTATGTCCATCAAAATTTCCACCCCATCTTTTTAGAAACTCCCTATAATTTTTAACATTTCCCATTTTAATTTCTTCTTTTTCTTCATACAATCCTCTGGCTTTAAGAATTAATTCTATACTCACCGCATATAAAAGCATTGTGGAACTGTGTAAACCAACTTGTAGAGATGTATTTTTATTTTTTGTATTTGATAAGAATAAATTCAAATTTTCGTCTCCAGCATACTTTAAACTTTTGGAATGCTCAATGTAGGTTTGATAATTTAAAGATTGTCTTATATCTAGATCATTCATTTTATAAATTTTTCAACGTTCCCATAAAAAATCAATCCGCCTCAATAGTCCTATTTCCTCCCTTTACATCGGCATCTTCTATCTTACTTTCCTTTAGATATTTATCTAAAAATTTGAGAATTTGCTCATAGGCTTCAATCTGGTTTTCCTTCTTAACAAAGCCGTGGCCTTCATCTTCAAAAAGAACATATTCTACGGGTACTCCATTTTTACGTACGCCTTCTACAATCTCATCAGACTCTACTTTAAGCACTCGTGGATCTTGTGAGCCTTGTAAGACAATAAGTGGTTTGGTTACATTTTCAGTATGAAACAAAGGGGAGATCTTTTTTAAACGCAGTGAATCTGAAGTATTGGGATTGCCCATTTCCTCATAAAGTGCATCTTTAAAGGATTCCCACCACGGCGGAATGCTTTTTAAGGTTCGCATCCAGTTTGTGACGCCAAAAAGGTTTACCCCTACATCAAATTCTTCTGGGGCAAAGGTCAATGCTGCCATAGTCATATAGCCACCATAAGAACCTCCCAAAATGCCAATTTTATTCCCATCTATATTTGGCTGTCCTGCAAGCCAGTCTTTACCGGCGATACAATCTTTAAGGTCTTTATCTCCGTGATTTTGATCATCCATCTGGTAAAATGATTTGCCATAACCACTGCTCCCTCTGTTATTCACAGCAAGAACGGCATAACCGTGATTCACAATATATTGAATAAATGAATTGTAGCCTTGTCTGGATTGCCCGCCTGGACCACCGTGAACCCATACCAAGGCTGGAGCAGGATTTTTTGCGCTAGCATTTTTGGGTTCATAATATATTGCTGGAATTTCAAGTTCGTCAAAAGACTTATAGCGTATAACTTTTGCTGAAACAAGATTATCTGAATCTATCTCTGGGTTCAGCACATCTGTGAGTTCCTTCAACTTGTCATTTTCCAGATTGTAACTGTAAATATTTGTAGGCATATTAGAACCCCCCACATTAAGAAGAACCATACGCTCATCATCTGAGAAGGAAACACTGGTAATCTCCTGATCATAAAAATCAGGAAAAGCTACTTGCGTTCCGTTTTTTGCATTTTTTACGTCAATTACATTTTTAGCATCTTCATTACTGTACATTACGCTATATGTCCCTTTTTTAGTAAAAAAGAAGGCATTGATATCCCAGTTCTTTTCTTCGACTAGTTTTTTCTCCCCGGAGCTTATGGTGTATTGCATCAGCGTACTGAACTCACCAGCTTCATCTGTAGTGTAGTAGAAGGATTTATTATCTGGTGCAAAATCCTGTGGGATATTTGCACTGGGCTTGTCATTGATCTTAGTCATTTTGCCACTGTCTATTTCTAAAAGAAAAAGATTGGTGTCATTAGTATTGATGCTTTTTGTCAATAACAGGTATTTTTTATCTGATGAGAGGGTGCCAACTTCGTATGCCTTCTCATTTTTATAAATCATTTTTGGTTTAAAAGTGGTAATATCCATCTCATAAAGATCTTCAAGCTTATCGTTACGCTCATTGCTTCCATAATAGAAATGTTTGCCATCCCTAGACCAACCCCGGTAGCCTACGCGTGCATTTTGCGGTGTTAATCTGGTGATGGTGTCTGGGTCTTTCATAAATATCTTGTACACTTCATCACCATTGTCATCCATTTCAAAAAGAATTCTTTCATCATTGGGAAAGTAGGAAAGTGCAAAAATGGAAGAGCTATCAGATTCTGTGACCGGTCTAAGTTCGCCAGCTCCAGAAGGAACGGTGTAAACGTTGTAAATTCCGCTACGGTTACTGCTCAATAGCACTTTCTGATTGTCTGGAGAGAACCCTGCTGCCCTCACAGACTCATTATCCATAAACTGTTCTATGGTATAGGTTTCAAAATTCATAGCCGTATCCGCATCCTTATTACCTTTACAGGCAACACAGAAAAGGACACACAAAAGGCTGTACTTTATCTTTTTCATTTTCTCATTTTTATGGTAAGGTACTGTTTATGAGGTAATATGGTACATAAATTTCAAAAAAAATGCCCGATAGAAATCGGGCATTTACTGGAATATTAAAAATGAGAGTATTTTAATTTAAGCTGAACGTCTTTATTTCCTTAAAAGGAGATAACTCAATCTGCTCCATATTAGAACGATAATCCGGCCATTCATTCGCATAAAAAGCATTTACTTCCTGTAAAGCTTCTTTAAGTTCATCTTTAGCTTGCGCTAACAGATTGTTTTCTGTTTCTGTAAGACCCTTAGGTCTGCTGCTAATGTAATAATCTGCAGTACTAAAACGCTCCATAACTGTTATTTCTGGAGTACGAGTGATACCTTGTCTTTCATCTTCTTTACCTAAGAAAAGGGCAATCTTCTCGTCTATTTTCTTGATAATATCTTTGGATGATTTTAATTCCTCTTTGTATTTATCCTTGTCCTCTTTCTTTAATCGTTTCTGAAAGTCTTCTGCTGTATTTTTACTTTCTACCAATTGCTCTACCGCATCTGCAGCAATCTGCATTTGACTTTCCAGATCTTTTTCTGCATCATAAATTTCGTTTATGCTTTGCTGAGATATTTCTAAGCGAGGATCACTTTCTACCTTAATAGATCCTGTAGATTCTTGATCTCCATAAGTCATAACGAGTTTATAAGTGTCTGGTTTAACGCTAACGCCGCCTCGCTCATCTGTGCGCTCTCTTATTCTTCTCGACGGTCTATCAACACCTTTCTCATTAAGATACCAACTCATTTTGTAAAGTCCGCTAGAGTCTGGTGCTTTATCTTTTAAAGTACGTATTAAGCGATCTCCATCATAAATTTTAAGATGAATGGAATCCCATTTTACAACAGCATCATCCGGCTCACTTAGGGAATCAGTCTCTTCTTCTGCCTCTTTCTTTTCATCTTTTTTCTCTTTCATTTTTGGCATTAGATAATAAGGTATTTGTGCACCTCGAGCTCTGTTTTCACCATTATATACGGCATCTGCCCCAAAACGACTTCCCGTAGGTTGCTGAGATGCATTTTGATAAGTGGTAGGAGGGGAGAAGACTTGCAATGTGCCTGGTTCACCCTTTTCCATTTTAGATAAAATTGACTTGTCTTTAGCCAGTGCGCGTAATGGTTTTATATCATCCAAAACCCACAAGGCACGACCAAATGTTCCGATAACCAAATCATTTTCCCGCGGATGGATAACTATATCCTTCACAGGAACAGTAGGAAATCCATTGGTCCACTTTTGCCATGTGGCTGCCGCATCTAATGAAATATAAAGTCCGTCATCTGTACCCAAAAACATCAAATTAGGCTCTTCGGGATCTTCAATTATAGAAAGAGTATAGCTGATTACATCGTCTTCATCTACAATACTTTCCCAGGTTTTACCATAATTAGTAGTGCGGTAAGCATAGGGCTTATAATCAAATCTTCGGTAATTGTTGGCTATTAACAAGGCTTCTCCTTTGTTGCGTGTAGATGCTTTAATCTGTGCAATCCAACTTCCTTCAGGAAGACCTTTTAGATTTTTAGAAACGTCTGTCCAATTTCCTCCACCATCGCGGGTGATATATACTTTACCATCATCAGAACCTGTCCAGATCATATTACGCTCTACGGGAGAAGGTTCTATAACCAAAATTGTGGTGTGATTTTCTGCACCAGTGGCATCCATTGTAAGACCTCCACTATCACTTTGCTTTTGTTTCTCAGGATCATTTGTAGTAAGGTCTTGCGAAATAACTTCCCAGGTCAATCCTTTGTCTGTTGATTTATGTACAAATTGACTACCAAAGTAAAGTGTGCTGTTATCAAAAGGATCTATATTGATCGCTGCATTCCAGTTAAATCGAAGCTCAACATCTGGATCGGGATGGGTAGGCCTTACAATATAATTATTACCGGTCACCCAATCATAACGGCTCACAAAACCTTGCTGACTCATAGACCAACCGTACTGACTGTTGTCCCTATCTGGAACTACATCAAAACCGTCACCAAATGATATTTCCTGCCAATACGAATTGCGTATTCCCTGAGCTTTCCACACGTATGCAGGACCTCTCCAACTCCCATTGTCCTGCATACCTCCATAAACATTATATGGGTATTCATTATCTACTGCTACATGATAAAACTGGCCAACAGGTATATTTTCTACAAAACGCCAGCTATCACCACCATCTCGTGTTATATTAAGACCACCATCGTTTCCATCCATCATAAAATCACTGTTTACTGGCGAAATATACCATGCGTGATGATCTGGATGCACACCATTGTCTGCACCATAAGCAGGCATCAGCTCTTTAAAACTTTTCCCGCCATCTTCTGAAACATTTACATAGGTAAAAATGGAGTACACTCTATTTTCATTATCGGGAGCCACATAAATTTCTGCATAGTAAAATGGTCTATTCCCAATTTCATTCATATCATCATTTACCTTCTTCCAGTTTTCACCACCATCTTCAGAACGGTATAGTGCATTTTTCTTGGCTTCTACATAAGCGTAAACAATATTTGGGTTGCTTGGCGCTATGGCAAGTCCCATTCTACCTAAATCACCTTCTGGCAGACCATTTTTTGAAGTAATCTCTTTCCAATTATCTCCACCATCATAAGTTATATAAAGACCAGAACCTTCACCACCAGATTTAAAAAACCAGGGTTCGCGTTTGTGCTCCCACATAGCGGCTATTAATTTATTGGGATTTTTAGGATCCATTACAAGTTCGGCAGCACCACTCTTGTTATTTGTGAACAAAACTTTTTCCCAGCTCTTACCGCCATCTTGTGTTCTATAAACTCCGCGCTCTGGATGTTCACCCCAGGGAGAACCTATAGCAGCAGCATAAACCGTATTAGGATTATTGGGATCTATACGCACGCGATAAATATGTCGCGTATTTTCCAATCCCATTTTTTTCCAGGTTTTCCCGGCATCAAGGGATTTATAAATACCAAAACCGCCATTAAGGCTGTTACGAGGATTTCCTTCTCCAGTCCCTACCCAGATAACAGATGGATTGGACTGTTGTATGGCAACCGAACCTATAGATGCTGTTTCTTCATTTTCAAAAACAGGCTTCCAGGTGACACCTCCAGAAGTAGATTTCCATAGACCGCCAGAAGCTGACCCTACATAAATTATATCTGGATTATCGGTAACCGCATCAATAGCGGTTATTCTACCACTCATACCAGCTGGACCAATGTTACGGGGTTCCATATTTTTGACAAGTGACATGTCTAATTTTTGACTGCAAACAAGGAGGGGAAGTACAAGAAAGGCAAGAGATAAAAGTCTTTTCATTTGTTGATGTTAAAAGTTTTAAAATTTAAATTTAAGAAAATGCTTGTACGCACTTCTTAATGTGGGCGATATAAACTTAATAATTAACTAAATCTTACAACCACATTGTGTTTTGTTTAACTATGCAGTATATATCTTTAAACAAAAATTTAAACTACTAGTTATGAACAAATTAATTTTAGGTATGGCAGTCGTTGCAATGACAGTGATATCTTGTAATGATACTGCAAAAAAGAATGAATCTCAGCAAACCGGGGATGAAGCCAATAATATGGCCCTAGGAGGAACGTATAGTGATATGAATAAAAAAGATTCGACAGCTGTAGCAATGACCGACAAATCTGTAGCGGATATAGCAATGGAAAATGATGATTTTTCAACTCTTGAAAAAGCGGTTCAAGCTGCAGGATTAGAAGAAACGCTGCAAGGTGAAGGGCCTTTTACAATTTTTGCACCTACAAATGATGCATTTAATCAATTGCCAGAGGGAACAGTAGATGACCTACTACTTCCTGAAAACAAAGAAAAGTTAGGCAATATTTTAAAATATCATGTTGTTTCTGGTGAATTTAAGGCAGATGATGTTGTAAAAGCTATTAAAAACAACAATGATAAATTTGGAATTAATACTATACAAGGTGAAACTCTTTCCGCAACGTTAGATGGAAATGATGTGATTTTAACAGATTCATCAGGAAATAAGTCTAAAGTTGTTATGAAAGATGTAGAAGCTTCTAATGGAGTGATACACGCGATTGATGCGGTTTTGATGCCGAAAAAATAATGAAGAAGATTAATTAAGAGAAAAAAGTCCTCAATTGAGGGCTTTTTTTTGATTTTACTTTAACGTCTATAGCCTTTTTAGGGTGCTGTAAAAAATGTACTTTTAAGACACTATGAAAAGAAATTTTAGAAAAGGGTTTGCTTTTAAGCATTATGAGGCCCCAGACCAATCCCCATTTAATAAACTCTTTGAAATTTTTAAAGAGCTAATTACCCATACTTCGGGGGATTTTGATGAGGCCATAGATTGGTTACGTGAGCTCGATAAAGAATATCATTTAACCACTGCAGAATATACTATAGAGGATTTTATTGAAGATTTAAAAGACAAAGGGTATATACGTGAGGAAATTAAACCAGATGGTAACGGGGGAATGGCTATTACCGCTAAAACGGAACGTGCCATACGTCAACGGGCTTTAGAGCAAATATTCGGAAAATTAAAGCGAAGCGGTAATGGCAATCACAGAACCAATCATGTAGGACGAGGTGATGAGCATACTGGTGAATATAGAGAGTATCGCTTTGGAGATGCCTTAGAGCGTGTTTCAATGACAGAGAGTCTAAAAAATGCCCAAATCAATCACGGAGTAGGGGAATTTAACCTTACTGAAAATGATCTTGTTGTTGAGCAGACTCAGTTTAAAGCGCAGATGAGTACTGTTTTAATGATTGATATTAGCCACAGTATGATTCTATATGGGGAAGATAGAATTACTCCTGCTAAGAAAGTGGCTATGGCCCTTGCCGAACTCATTACAACCAGATATCCCAAAGACACTTTGGATATACTCGTTTTTGGAAACGATGCCTGGCCTATTCCGATAAAGGATTTACCCTATTTAAAGGTAGGACCTTACCATACAAATACAGTAGCGGGATTACAATTGGCGATGGACATGCTCCGCCGTAAACGAAATACCAATAAACAGATTTTTATGATTACTGATGGAAAACCCAGCTGTATAAGAGAATCTGATGGATACTACTACAAAAACAGTGTTGGTCTGGATCCCTATATCGTAAACAAATGTTATGATATGGCAAGACAGGCAAGAAAATTGAAAATCCCTGTAACCACATTTATGATTGCAGAAGACCCCTATTTGATGAAGTTTGTGCGTGAGTTCGCCCAAGCCAATCAAGGCAAGGCATTTTATACTGGATTGCAAGGTCTAGGCGAAATGATTTTCGAAGATTATGAGGCCAACAGAAAGAAAAAAATCAGATAATAAAAATTGAAATACTAGTACGTGCTAAACACTATGAAGAAGCCAGATATAAAAACATTAGGTAAATTAAAAAAGTCAGGATATAAAAGTCGGAGTATTAAAGATGAGCTTCGCGAAAACCTGCTTACAAATATAAAAGAAGGAAAAAATGCTTTTGAAGGGATACACGGATATGAATATTCGGTAATACCAGAATTGGAGCGTGCTATTCTTTCCCGCCATAACATTAACTTTTTAGGGTTGCGAGGTCAGGCAAAAACACGGCTGGCGCGTTTGATGATTTACCTACTCGATGAATGGATTCCTTTTGTTGAGGGTTCAGAGATTAATGATGATCCTTTAAAACCATTATCACGCTACGCGATAGATTTGGTTAAGGAGAAAGGAGATGATACACCTATAGATTGGATACCTCGGGAAGAACGCTTTTTAGAAAAACTTGCTACCCCAGATGTTACAGTTGCAGACATAATAGGTGATGTAGATCCTATTAAAGCAGCAAACTTAAAATTAAGTTATGCAGATGACCGTGTTATTCATTTTGGGATGATACCACGTGCAAACCGTTGCATATTTGTAATTAATGAATTGCCCGATTTACAAGCCCGTATACAGGTTGCTTTATTTAATATTCTTCAAGAAGGTGATATCCAGATACGTGGCTTTAAGTTACGTTTGCCACTGGATATGCAATTTGTTTTTACAGCAAACCCAGAAGATTATACCAATCGCGGTAGTATAGTAACGCCATTAAAAGACCGTATAGGTTCACAAATCTTAACGCACTATCCAGAAAGTATAGAGATTGCCCGGACAATTACAGAACAGGAAGCGCGCAAAGATGAGCGTCAGGCTCAAAGTGTTTATGTACCTTCATTAGCAAAAGATTTACTGGAACAAATAAGTTTTGAAGCTCGTGAAAGTGAGTTTATAGATGCAAAAAGTGGCGTAAGTGCTCGTATGAGTATCACGGCCTATGAAAACCTTTTAAGCACCGCAGAACGACGTGCTTTATTGGCAGGAGAAGATAAAACAGCTGTTCGGGTAGGTGACTTTATGGGGATGATTCCTTCCATTTCTGGAAAAGTGGAGTTGGTTTATGAAGGAGAACAAGAGGGAGCAGCCGGTGTGGCTCAGGCTTTAATAGGAGATGCTATTAAAAGTTTATTTGTTGAGTATTTTCCTGAAATTAAAAAATTGGAAAGGGAAAGCGAAAAGAGTCCTTATGATGATACCATAAATTGGTTCTTTGATCAGAATGATTTTCAATTATTGGATGACCTTACCGAAAAGCAGTATCATAAGATTCTGGATGAGGTAGAGCCTTTAAATAAGTTGATAAAAACGTATCAACCAGATACGGCTAAAGAAGACATTTACTTTTTAAAGGAATTTATTCTGTGGGGCTTGGTAGAATTTAAAAAACTGAGCAAATACCGCCTTGCTGAAGGAATGCGCTTTAAAGATTTATACGGTAGTTATATTAGTGGATTACAATAAAAAGAAATAGTTTTTATAAACCAACAACCCCGCCATTGGCGGGGTTGTTGGTTTTAAGAAATAAGTGTGTTACTTCAAAATTGTAAACTCACAACGCCTGTTCTCATCAATCTCATCATCAGTGCAATCTTGATTTTCACAATCATTTATCGGTTGGCTTTCCCCATAACCTTGTGATTGCAAACGATCACGATCTATACCTTTGCTTACCAAATATTCTAAGGTAGAAGCAGCACGTTGCTGCGATAAAATTTGATTATACTTATCTGAACCTCTATAATCTGTATGTGCAGAAACCTCTACGTGCATATCAGGATATTTAGTCATAAATCCTACCAGTTCGTCAAGAATTATAGCGGCATCAGATCTTATTGAAGATTTGTCAAAATCAAAGTAAATTTTATCAAGTTTAATCTGAGTAAGATCATTGCGTTCATTTTTAGTCACTTTTTCTTCAGCGTCGGCATAAGAAAGAAGTAACAGGTCAATATTACTTTGGGTGACGGCGGCGTCTTTTATTTGAAGCTCTTTTTCTGTTGAAATATATAACTCACGCGAACCGCGAACAACATAATTTGAATTGGGCTTTACCTTAAATTTGTAAACACCATCCTGACCAACAATTGTATCCTGCATAACTTTTCCATCAGAATCAGTTATTCGCACTTGTGCTCCTGGTAAGGCCTCACCTGAATTAACATCTTTAACCGTCCCTAAAACGATATGATCTTTATTAGAAAATACATCAAAGCGATAGATTTTATCTTTTCCTGTTCTATTAGATGAGAAATAACCGTTTCTATGTCTTTCCTTTACAATTAATGAGAAATCATCGCGGCTACTGTTTATTGTTGATCCAAGGTTATAAGCTTGATTGAAAGAACCATTTTCATAAGTGCTGCCGTAAAGATCCAATCCTCCTAAGCCCGTATAGCGATTAGAGGCAAAATAAAGATTGCCCGCATCAGATATAAATGGGAATTGCTCCCTTTGATCCGTATTAATGGCAGCGCCTAAATTTTTAGGCTCACCAAAACTTCCGTCGTTTAAAACATCTACAACGTAAATATCATAAGAACCAAATCCCCCCGGCATATCACTGGAGAAATATAATTTAGTTCCATCACTACTTAAAGAAGGATGGGCAACAGAATAGCTGTCGCTACTAAACGAAACAGGTTCTATATTCAGCCATTTTCCGCCTATTAAATCTGCTTTATAAATTTGCAAAACAGCCACACGCTCTAATCCTACTCTCTTATATTTATCATTATTACGGGTGAAGTACATTGTTTGTCCGTCTGCACTAAATGCAGCATTACTTTCGTGCATATCAGTATTTATTTCCCCAGGAAAAAGACCTTCATCAGTAATTGTTGTACCACTTACTTTAGCGTAATACAGATCTAAAAAAGGTTCATTGGTTCTGGCATATACCGGTCGCGCTAAATTTCTGTTAGAAGAAAAAACGATTTGCCGATCGTAATATGCCGCGCCAAAATCTGAAGATTCTGATAGACCATCAATCAATTCTGGCGAATAGGTGTAAGGAACAGTCTTGTCTGAAGCCTCTATCGCTTCAAGAATATGAATGTCATTACCTGAATATTCAGATAAAAGTTCATTCGCTTTATCATAATCCCCAGAAGCTTTCGCTGCATCTGCATATCTTAGGGTATAGGAATCATCTATGTTTTCAAACAAATTAAAAACCTTTGCATAAGTCTCAGCTGCTTTTTTTGCATTTCCTACATAATAATAGCTGTCTGCAATGTTCTGTAAAGATTTTTGAGTTTGTTCCGGTTGGAGCTCATAAGCTTCAATAGCATCGTAATATGCTTTTTCAGCAAACAACCTATTCGCTTGCTTTAAAGAAGGATTTTGAGAAAATACAATTTGTCCCATAACCAGACAAAGGCAAAATATATATCGTGTTTTCATAGTGAAAGAAGTCAAGATTAAAAGAATCGGGGAGATTTCATATAGCCAGGCATAAATCCGAAGAAATCAAGGTCAAAAAGAACCATAATTTCGTGGCTTCCATTGCTGTATTCACCTAGATTAGAAGTAGTATAATCATAAGCATAGCCTATGCGCAGACCAGGTTTAACTTCAAAATTTGCCATTGCAGTAATAGCATCGCCCAGACGATATCCAATACCGGCTTCCAAACGTTCATACATAAGCACATTTGCATTTAAATCGACCGTTACAGGAGCACCACCCACAGCACGAGCCATAAATGAAGGCTTCAATTTGAAGTCCGGATTAATATCATAAACATAACCTCCAGTAAGAAAATAGTGAACCGCTTCTTTACCTAATGTTTTTAGACCATCCTTATTCTCCAGATGTTTTCCAGAAAGTAGGTTAGGGGCAGACAATCCTACATAATAATTATCTGAAAAGTAAAAAGCACCAATACCTATATTGGGGTATGTGCGATTAATATTTTCATCAAATGCATTATCTGTAGTAGAATTACCGCTGCTCAATTGCAAACTGGTAAAGTCTGTATTAAAAAATGTCGCACCGGCTTTTAATCCTAAAGAAAGTTCACCTTCTTCAAAAACACGAAGCTTGTAGGCAAAATCTGCATTAAGATTGGTTTCCTGTACCACATCACCTATTTCATCGTGAACTATATTCAGTCCCAATTCCACTTTATCATTTACTGGAGTATGCGCAAAGAACATCCCTGTGCGCGGTGCTCCATCTATGCCTACCCATTGTGCACGGTATATTCCCCCTAGTTTAACCACTCCTTCATTAGCGGTAGCATAAGCGGGGTTTATAACGCTCATATTATACATATACTGCGTGTATTCTGGGTCTTGTTGGCCAAACACGATTGTACTAAAAAGGACAACGGCGGCAAAAAACGAATTTTTTAGAAAGTTTGTTTTCATCGTGATTATCCTTTTATCTGTTGAGGTATACATTACCTTGTTTTGGACGTGTTTGTCCATCATTGTAGTTAATTATATAGAAGTACGTTCCGTTGGGCAATACTTTACCGCCTAGACGGGTTTGATTTGAATTTCCATCCCAAGCAGGTGAAGAAGCATTTCCTTTATATACTACCGTACCATTTCGATTAAAAATTTCGATGGTGTAAGCAGGATATATAAAATCAATATTTTGAATTTCAAAAAGGTCGTTCGTTCCATCTCCATTAGGTGAGAATCCTTCTGGGATAAAAACATTATCGCAACCTGTAAGATCTACTGTTACTGCAAGCCGCTCAGAGCTTTCACAACCTGTATTCGCATCGGTAAATGAGGCGTAATAAGTCCTACCATCAAAAATCTGCAGGTTAATATTTAAAACTTCATTGCCAGTTGCTGAATCATACCAGGTAATCCCAGTATTAGGAGTTACTTGGGCATTTATAGACGCAATGGTAGGATTATCATTTATACAAAATATATTGCCGCCCGAAGCAATTGCGGGTGGATCTGGGTCCAGAATATTAAAACTAACGGGCTGTATAGTAAGATTTTCAGCGCTGCATAAAGTTGTAAAATTCTGAATATCTAAAATTGTTAGATTGGTTATACCAGAATCTAGCAACATTGAAGCATCCAATTCAAAAGTAGCTGCACCTCCAGTAAAAGATACTGTTCTCGTAAGAGCTTCTGAATTGTTCGCACCGTCCAATTGGTAGGTTAGTACATAGTCGCCATCTTGAATTGCAGAAGCTCCGTTAATTGAAACCGTTGTGTTTTCAAATAAACAAATATCACTTACCGCCGCCGTAGCACCTAAAGCATCGGGTAGGGGTAGAACCTCAAAATCTGTACTGGCAACAATGATTCTAGAAGAGCAACCCTCAGCACTTTCTATACTTGTGATTGTGATTGTTGTCTCTCCGGTTGCAGATAAAAGACTTGAAGGAATATCAAAAGTTCCTTCTCCATTACTAATAGGAAGATCAGCAGTGTTACCAGTAGAACCATTAGCTCCAGAAAGATTGTAATTTAGAGTATAGTTATTGTCTACGAGCGTTGACGAATTAACGGTTATAAATCCATTTTCACCCAGACAAATATCAACCGAGTTGATGTCTGTACTGTTTAACTCTGGATTAGGATATACATCAAAACTTGAAGCAACAGTATCATTGCTTATACAAGATGTCGAAACATTTGTAATAGAATTTATCGAAAGAGTTGTTGTTCCAGAATTAGAAAGGTCAGTAGAACTCAATTCAAAACTAGCTGATCCATTAAGGAAAGTAATATTCAAAGTGTTTTCTGAAATGGTATTCGCTCCTGTTGTATCATATACTATAGTATAATCACCATCTTCAAGTGAACTGTCAGAAATAGCAACTGTAGTATTTTCGCCGAGGCATATATCAGCAATCTGAATATTTTCTTCTGCAATAACGGGTAATGGATTTATCGTAAAGGATTGAGAAATAGTTAGATTGTCAATAAAACAATTAGAACTGTTAGATACAGAATTTATGGTAATGGTAGTCTCTCCTGTATTTACAAGACTTTCAGAATTCATAATTATTTGAGCTTCGCCATTTACAACGGATACAGTTTGAACTGCATTCGCATCCGTATTACTTCCTGTTAGACTATAATTCAAATCATAGTTGCCGTCTGAAAGATTTGGAGCGGTTAAAATAGCCGTAGCAGAATCTTCTAAGCAGATATCGGTTAAGCTTAAAGTAGCATTGCTCAAATCTGGTGGGGATACTACATTAAAGGAGTTTGTAAGTGGAGCATCCAGGCTCATACAACCGGAGCTATTGCTTAAATCTGTAATAGTAATTGTAGTAGCTCCCGCGTTAGGAATTAGAGCTGTATCAATAACAAAATTTCCTGTTCCAGACGTAATGGTAACATTAGCAGTTTGACTGGAAGCTGTATTTGCACCAGACAGCTCGTAGGATACAGTGAACTGCCCATCCATCAATAATCCATTTGAGTCAGTTAAAGAAACTACTTGATCTTCACCGGTACAAAGTGTATCTATACTGTCAAGAATGGTACTGCTTAAATCTGGAAGCGGATTAACGGTAAAATTGTTTGTCTCACTTTCAATAGCTGTTAAACAGGCATTAGGGATATTAAGGTCTTCAATTGTATTAAATTCTAAAGAATAGTTCCCAGCAGCTGTAATTAGATTATCCGGAATTGAAAAAGAACCTGCCCCGCCTACAAAATTTACGACGACTGTATTGTCTGTAGCTGTATTCGTGCCATCTATATTGTAATTTAGTTCGTAGCTTCCATCAGCTAAATCTGCATTTTCAAAATTCACGACAGCTGTTTCTCCAAAACACAGATCACTGATGCTAATACTGGCATTGATTAAATCTGGATTTTCATAAATCACAAAATCTGTACTTAAGGGTAATCCTACGGCTAAACATCCCAACGTGGAATTTTTCACATTGAGCAATGTAATAGTTGAAGTTCCTGAATTCGCTAATTCATTTGCAGGAATCACAAATGAGGCATCCCCGTCAACAAAAGAGACATTTACAATTAAATTGGGATTAATATTAGCGCCAGAGAGCGAATAAATTATACTATATGTTTCATCAGGAATAT
>CAXBEL010000089.1:0-16534 GCA_963974735.1 uncultured Flavobacteriaceae bacterium
AGAGTACAAAAATCAAACCAGATTGATCACGAGCTATTTAATAATAAAATAGAATCGAAGTTAAAAGAGATAAAATCATCTCACGGACCTCTAAAACCTAAACAAAGGGCATCTTTACTTTTCTTTTTTAGAAATTATTTAAAATCCGCTTCATTAAATCACGGCACTAAAACTAAGTACTCAACAATCTTAAAAAAATTGGAAGCATTTAGAGATACGGAAAATTACAATGATATTGAATTCAAGGATTTTAATGTGCCTACGATTCAATCCTTTTGCGAGTTCATGCGTGAAGATGGTTTACAGCAAAATACATGTAGAAATTATTTAAAGGTAATCAGTTCAATCATTCAAAAGGCTCAAAAAACAGAAGGTTATTATAATGTTCCCAATCACTTTCTCAATTACAAATACCCTAAAAAATTGAACAAAATTAAAGAGGTGCTATCCAAAGAGGAAATTCAGGCGTTAATTAGTTGTAAAATGCCTAATCAGGAAACTCATAAAGCAAGGAATATGTTTTTATTCCAACTCTTTTCTAAAGGAATGAGAGTTTCCGATTTAATTTTGCTCCGATATAGTAATCTCAAGTCAGGCCGCCTCAGATATACCATGTTCAAAACAAAAAATAGTATGGTTATGGAATTACTCCCTATTCATTATGAGTTGTTGGAGCCCTTTATAAATTTTGAAACAAATATGGATGAAATATATATTAGCTATAACGAGGATGCAAGATTACAGTTCAAAAAAATACGCCATGAGTTTGACACATGGGATCCGTCAAATAGTACAAAAAAACCAAAAAGAAATTTTTTAAAAAGAATAAACCCTCTTCAATATGCACCAGTTTATATAGATGTTTTCCAAGATAAAATTCCCATTTTATACGGTAAGTACTATATAGACAACTACCAAAAATTGCTTTGTAGTATGAATCTAACGGAACTCCGAAAGGAACTGAAAATGTTGGAAAACTTCAAAAAAGGAAAAGGTAGTTACAAAATCGGAAAAAATGTAACTGTTGAAGTTTCACAAAAGAAGTATCATCAAACTAAAGATTTTCTACCAGCTGTAATTCAAGATATCAAAACGAAGATTGACGCGCTTGAGTCTATGTATTTTGAGGAAAAAAAAAAGAAATTGAATCAACTGGCAACAGATCCGGTCACTAAAGATCGTTTTTTATTCGACTATTTACCTTCAGATGAATTTAAAAGTAAGAATGCTAAGAATAATTTTTCAAGAATTTCTGATAAGCAATATAACCGCATTAACAAAAGATCAATTGTCTATAATCGTACTTTAAAAAAAATTCAAAAGAAAGCAGGAATATCAAAAAACATAACTTCTCATTTGGCTCGTATTTCATTCACGAATCTCATGCTTAATTTGGAAGGAATAAATATTTATGATATTTCAAAAGCCCTCGGCCATTCTTCGATTGCTATAACAAATGAATATCTTAGAACCAATTTTCAAAAGCACCGAACGGATAATATTAATAAGGAGTTTATCGATTCTTTTAAGTAGAATTGATCTCTTGAAGTATTTCTGGCATGCTAATCAAGTGTTGAATTTCTATATAAAGAAATGTTAATAAAAAAGTATGCTGAGAAGCGTCTTTAAAGAACTCGAATCCTTGATCTTCAGAATATTTATAAAAAACATAATTTAATTTGTTATTATTCTTTTTATAGTGAAAACACTTAAAATGATAGTTATAAATACTGCCTTGCTCCTCACTAGTAAATAGAACTATATCTTCAAGTTCTTCTTCAAGTTTTTCTTGAATGCCGTCGTATTTTAATGCGGGAATAATTATTTGATTTAGTTTTTCATAGTATCCCATATTAATCATTTAAAAGCATCATTGTAGATTTATTTTTAGCAATCTCAAGGATACGATAATATATTTTTTCATCATAGCAAGTGTAATCTAAATCCTTATCAATGAAGCTCAAACATCCGGGGTCAGTATAAATATAGTATCTGCAAAACCAAAGATTCTTTTGTTTCTTAGATTTTGAAAATTTATGAAAATGTACCTTTAAATGATATGGGGAAAGTTCGGGAATGGTAAATTCCACCAACGAAGAATGAACTTTATAATGATGCAGCTGATTTTCTAATTGCTGCACTAAACGCGGATACTTATTTATGCAACTTAATATTTCGGCTATTTTGAGGCTATAATCAGTCATTATAAGTTCATATAGATTTCGTCAAGTTCTTCCTGATGAATCCCTAAATAAGTTCGGGTTATTTGAGTTGAAGAATGGTTAAACACTTGGCTTAAATAAATAAGGGCTCTCTCGCTTTGATTATCATTTTCCCACACACGCCTACCAAATGACTTTCGGAGAGAGTGTGAAGAAAAATTACCTTTAAAATATTTCTTGATAAGCCGATTTATGTGTTGGGCAGAGTAAATAGTGCCCTTTTGCGATGTAAAAGCTTGTCCCCCTAGTTGACAAATTAAATCATCTTGAAAAAAAGTAAGGGCCTCACTTATATGATCATTGACTCTTAATTGTCTTTTTTTTCTTGTCTTTTTTTCAATAATCGTAAATGTCGCTCCTTGAAGTTGATCAAATGTTAGCTGCAACAAGTCACTGACTCTTAGCCCTAAGTTAATTCCGCAAACGATAAATAACCCAAAATTTTTATTTTTCCCACTTTTTAATAGCCTTATGCCAATGCTTGAAGCACGATCATAATCTATATGTTTAGCTCCTGTCATGTCCCTGTTTTCGGGCTAATATAACCTTCAGAAATGAGACCCCGGAATAATTTTGAACATTTTTTTATGCTAGAATGGCTTCTCGCCACGGGTCTACTAGTAATGTTCAAATTGTATAAAATTGAACATTCTAATAAGAATTATTTACTTTGTTTTTTTAAATCCTTTTGGGATATAATTATTGAAATTAAAATCTTGAAAAATCCAATAGCAAAACTATTATTAAAACACTAAATTTATATTACCCTTGGTTTTTTTCAATATAATGTACTAGATGGGTGATGTACTAATTAAGGTGGATCAAATTATACTAATGACTTTTCATTACATTTTTCCTATAATACCCTGCAAATTTAATACATCTATAGGAGTTAGTGTGTTTCCTTTACAGTTGGTTATTTTCAGGATCATTTTGAACTTTTATGAATTTTAAGGAGATTGGTTAAAGTAAAAATATAGAAGTAATTATTTATGAATTGGAATAATATAAGACCATTTCAAGGCTCACAACAAGAGGGTTTTGAAGAACTTGTTTGTCAATTGGCAAGAAAAGAAAAAATAATAAATAGAAGAGACTTCATTAGAAAAGGGAAACCCGATGCAGGTGTCGAATGCTATTGGAGACTAGAAGACGATACCGAAGTTGCTTGGCAAGCAAAGTACTTTTTAACCAGTCCAAGTGCGCAACAGTGGGGACAGATCGATAAGTCTGTTAAAACAGTACTGGATAAGCATAAAAATTTGAGAACATATTATGTGGCCATTCCCAATGACCCATCAGATGCTAGAATTGACAATCAAGATTCTATGTTGGATAAATGGAATATAAGAGTTTCTAAATGGAACAAATGGGCAAGCGATAAGGGTATGGAAATTGAATTTATCCCTTGGTGGTCATCAGATATAATTGAACGACTTCAGCGCCCCGAAAATGCCGGGCTTACTTATTATTGGTTTCAGAAAGAAGAATTTACTGATGAATGGGCATCTAGACTAAATCAACAAGCGATATGGGCATTAGGAAAGCGCTACACTCCAGAAGTTCATATTGAGCTTGAAATATCTAAAGTTTTTGATGGTATATCACGAGACGAACACTTTGAAGAGCAGATAAGTAATTTGCTTGATGAACTACTAATTAAATATAAAAAAGTTAGCCAGAAAGAAGATGAATCAGAGAGTTTATTAGAAATTATTGAACAAGCAGTAGGTAAAATAGTGAGCCTATATGAAGAAACAACATTCATAGGAGAATCATTTATTGACTATGAACTTTTTATTACTCAACTTGATTATATAATTAAAGCAAATGACAATCTATATGATTTTTACAAAGAAAGGAAAAGTGAGCACCGTGCTAACAATAAGGAAGATGTTCATTATACAAGGAATTACAGCTATGAATTTAGAAAATTGAGAGATTTTAATTCGGCAGTGCTATCTATGAGAAAATTCATGTTTAGCGAAACTGCGAAACTTTCTAATGAACCGACCTTGCTTGTGGAAGGTGAAGCCGGGATTGGTAAATCTCATCTATTAGCGGATACTATTACTAAAAGAGAATCTGAGGGAAAAGGAAGCCTCCTTCTTTTAGGGCAACATTTTGTGACTCAAAATGACCCATGGCAACAAATATTAACTAAACTTCACTTGAAATGTAATCCTGATGAGTTTCTTGGTGCACTCAACGCAAAGGCGGAATCTTCAGGATATAGATTCGTTATTTTCATCGATGCAGTTAATGAGGGTTTAGGACGCTATTTTTGGCCCGATAATTTAAAAACATTTATAAACTCTTTTAATCAATACAAATGGCTCGGTTTAGTTTTAACCATACGTTCTTCTTACTCAGATCTGATTACCCCAAGAGATGAAATTACTGAAGACGAGATTGTTCGGTTTTGGCATAATGGATTTGCAGATATAGAGTATGAAGCTTCAAAAATTTTCTTTGATAATTATGGCATTGAACTTCCAAGCATTCCCTTATTACACCCAGAGTTTCAAAACCCTCTATTTTTAAAGTTATTTTGTGAAGGGCTGTATAAAGCTGGTTACACGAGAATACCTGATGGGATGCAAGGCATCACATCAATAATTGATTTTTTTGTAAATAGTGCAAACGAAAAATTATACAAACCTTCAGCTCTTGATTTTCCAAGGAGTATTAATTTAGTGAGAAAAGCTATTGAAGCACTAATGGCTGAAAAGCTTGATAATAATCTTAGATATGTTGAATACGAAAATGCTTTTATTATTTGTGAAAAAATACTCAAACAATACTCTTCAAAAAGTAATTTATTGGATAAATTAATTTCAGAAGGCATCCTAACAAAAAATTGCTACTACGTTGAAGAAGGCAAGTATGATGAAGGGGTTTATCTTACCTATGAGAGGTTTGAAGATCATACTGTGGTATCTCGACTCCTTGCTGATGACATTAATCTTGAAGAAAGCTTTAGTGAAGATGGAAATCTATTTGAATTTATTAAAGATGATCATTCATGTCGTATCTATCAAGGGGTCATTGAGGCACTTTCTATTCAGCTTCCAGAGAAATTCTCGCGAGAGCTTTATGAGTTTACTGACCATCTCAACGATATTGGAAAATATAACATTGCCAGTTCTTTTATTCATAGTCTACTATGGCGAAAAATTGAAACCATGCACAATGGACTTAAAGAATACATAAACAAGGTGGTGTGTTCATATCAAGGTACTTTCGAACAATTTTTGGATACCATGGTAGCAGTTTCAGTAATTCCAAATCATTACTTTAATGCTCATGCTCTACATAGGTTCTTGATGAAAGAACCTATGCGTAATAGGGACTGTTGGTGGTCGTTTGATTTTTTAAAAGATCGGTTATCTTGGTCTTCTTCAGTAAAAAGATTGATTGATTGGAGCTGGAATCCAGAGTATAAACCATATATATCAGATGACTCCATCTTTCTTGCTTCAATTGTACTGGCATGGTTTCTTTGTTCACCAAATCGTGAGCTTAGGGATTATTCAACAAAAGCACTGGTATCATTATTACAGTATAGGCTACATCTTGTTATAGAACTTCTTAAAAAATTTGAAGGAGTAAATGATCCATACATTTATGAAAGATTATTTGCTGTAGCTTATGGTTCAAGTTTAAGAGCTAAAAACACTGAGAGTCTCACAGAGTTAAGTGAATATATTTTTGAGACAATTTTTAAAGATAAAGAAGAGGTGTATACGCATATTCTTCTCAGAGACTATGCACGAGGTGTTCTAGAATATGCCAAACACCTTGGATGTCCATTATCTTTTGATATTTCAGATGCACGTCCACCATATCAAAGTACGTTTTCCAATGAAGCACTAAGCAATGAAGAAATAGATGAGCGATATAAAATTAAATATGATAGTGAAGATTATAAACCATACCATCGAGGTCAAAATACAATTCTTCACTCAATGACGACGGAGTATGGAAGAGGAATTGGGGGATATGGTGATTTTGGAAGATATACTTTCCAAAGTGCATTAGATTCTTGGAATATTAACTATAATTTACTTAGTAATAAAGCTATCGAATGGATCTTTGAAAAGTATGGTTATGATGTAGAAATGCACGGAGAGCGAGATATTGATATTGGATATCAGAGTAGGCGCGCAAGTTCTTTAGAAAGAATTGGGAAGAAATATCAATGGATAGCACTATATGAGATTATGGCAAGGGTCGCTGATAATGTCCCCGATTTTAACGATAGAGGTCATTGGAGTGACCGTAGCGTTAAAAGTATATTTGGTGGTCCTTGGGAGCCTTACGTAAGAGATATAGACCCCACTATTTTGATTAAGAATACTGGATACGTTGATGAAGATAAAATTACTGATTATTGGTGGGCTAATACAAAATCAATAGAAACCAAGTTAACGAATCAAGAATGGTTAGAGTCTAAAAATGATATACCTAATCCATCTGAAACAATATGCGTGACAGATGAAAATGGAGATGAATGGCTAATTCTTGAGGGATATCCCGAATGGTCAGAAAAAAGGCCGCTTGGAGAAGAAAAATTTGATAATCCACATAAACGTATGTGGTGGCAACTTAGAAGCTATTTGGTAAGAGATGAAGACTTTAATAAGTTTTTTGATTGGAGTACAAGGAAAAATTTCTGGGGTCAATGGATGCCTGAAAGCAGGTCGAGGTACGAACTGTTTAGCAGAGAAAGTTACTGGTCCCCAGCATATAGATTTTTTCAACAGAATTATAATGAAGGTAAAGTATGGCGAACTATTAATGACCCAAATACTGGAAGTGAAATTTGCAATATAATGTTATCTACAGATAGCTATATGTGGGAGGAGGAATTTGATTTCTCTAAGGACTCTACACTTCATGTATTCAAACCTGCTCAACATATTTTTGAAAACTTGGAACTTAAGTATTCACAAAAAGAAGGTGAATATCTAAATGCTGATGGAAAGGTTATATGCCTTGATCCATCAATTTATCATGACAGCAAACAATTTCTCGTAATACGAAAAGATGAATTTCTTAGTTATCTTGATGAACAAAATTTAAAAGTTGTCTGGACGATGATTGGTGAAAAGCAAATAATTGGGGGAAGTATATCTGTAAAAAGAAATGAAAGTCTTTATCCTTTAAAAATGACAGGAAGCTTCAAAATTGAAGATAATTCAATAATGGGTGATATTTTATATAAAAAGGAGTAAAGACATCTCTTCTTTATACCGCAGCGTTTTAATTCTTTGTAACTACTTAAAATCAAAATGAGTCTCCAAAATTAGGGGCTTATATACGACTTGGGACAAAATTAAATTGAGGTGAATGTTAAGCCGGATCGGCTTTTTTTGGAAAGTTAAAGTAAACAAACCCACAGCGATAAGTTACTGTGACCTAATGGTAACGGTACTACGTTTTATTAAAAAACTGTGATGTATTGGGAACTTTTGGAAATTTGAAAAAAGTTAGTGATTATATGACGGGAAAGAACTTCTATGCTTACAACACTTTAGTAAAAAAAAAAGAATACCCGATTATTTACAAAGACTACAAGGTGTTTAAGGTTAAGCATTACTAAGTTGTAGGAAAAATCTCATAAATACCTGTGAATAAGTATGTTAAAAACTATCATACAAATTAATACAGACCACTACAAAACTGTATTATCTTTATAGCCAAACCAATATAAATTAATTAGTAACTAAACGGAAAAGGGTAATTATGAAAAAAACAGAATCACAAATTAAGTCTGTAAGACTGGATTCATCCGTTGTACAACGGGTAGAAAAAAGAGCAATTCAAGAGAATCGAAATTTCTCTAATATGGTTGAAACCATTTTAAAAGAAGCAACTAAGCGAAATTTGGCTTAAAATAAAAAAAAGGGATGCTGGTCAGAGCATCCCTTTTGACTAAGCCGAGTTTCTTACGGCTTTGTGTTAAGAAAATAGTATTAATCTTAAATTCCCAATATTATGGCTCAGACCAATAAGGGCAAGAAAAAAGTGTACGTTGCCCCGTACAAAAGGAATGGTAAAAAGGTAGGCCCACATTATAGGTCTACCCCAAACTAACACTATTCAACCGAGGGTGCCATTAATTTGGCACTCTCTTAGGAAGCGGAAAGTCCGTTTCTGAAATATTGTTTAACCATAAAAAATAGTTTCAAATGGCAATAGTCAGAAGAACGATTCGTATTCCGTCAAGGACGGTAAGAATCACAAGAACGATTCGCATTACTACTCGTATTAAGTAGTAATTCGGTTTTGAGGGTGCAACCTCAATTCAGTAAGTGTCGATCAGCTTAGTGATCTAGAACGTTGCAATTTTTGAGTTTGCAAATATATACAACATAAGAGAATTGAGGCTTCTCTCATTAAGAAAACCTTAATCGCTCTCAATAATTGTAAAGACCGAGTGTCAGTATTAACGTACTGGCACTTTTTTTATTGTTTAAATATAAGTAAAAATATTTGTACATTTGGAACCCTTTTAAAATTATTTATTCACAATATATTAACGAATCCTATATTCGCTATATATAGTAATTATTGTTTTGAGTGTTTCAGCATTATATACCGCAACCAAGAACAACGAAGTAATTTGTTACGGAACGAATATGGATGCTTTTCATAAAAAATTAAAATTGCTAGAGCCTATGGCAAAAAGCCAATCATATTACTTAAAACTTTTTAAGCAGGAAAGAGTAACACATTTCGCAAATGCGAAAAGAGAGATTGTGGTTATTCAAAAACTTCGATAAAAAGAAATAATTCACTATCTTTATTCCACTTCCCAGTTAATAACTCCCCAGTTATTTAAAACATAATTATTGAAACCAAAGAAACCACCAAGAATAATAAGGCTACTTAAAATAGCTTTTCACAGTCTATGGTATCACATCTTATTTCCTTTAGGAGTTGATCCGGAAGATGACTTTTTTAGCGGTCATAAGTATAAGAATAAAGATAACTCCCCTTAATACTAACAATTAATTTTATTATGTCTGAAGAAAATAAAAATAGATACGATCAATATATCGACAACTTAGAAAGTAAGTCGGATCAGTTTATTCAAGAAATTGAGCAGAAAGCACACAATTTAAAAGCAGAATCACCCAACCCCCACGACCTTGCTATCAGAGTAAAGGAAAATCTATCAGAAGAATTTTCTGTTTTTGTGTACGATAATTCAATGACCTATTATATATCCGGAATAGATAAAGGACAATTAAACTACAAAGCAAGTAAGAAGACGCGTGAGCTTTGCAGAAAACTTACAGAATATCCATTAGAGTATTCTAAGAGTCTTTTTCAAGATTAGCTTCATTTATTCAATTTTATGCAGCTTTTCTACTAACTACTCCTTGCTCAAATGACCACTCCAATATTTTTTTTACTGGTTTGGTCGTTGGTACAAATCTGATATCTTTCACATCTAGTGTCACCCGAATGTTTTGGCAAGCAAAATGCTCAATTATTTCCGCTTGCAAGTGGGCACTATCCCGTATGTCTGAGAAGTAGATGGCATCGAAATGGGTAAAATAGTATTTTGATTTTTTTGGCACAAGGCTGTTGAAAATCGAGGCCTCGGTATTTTGCAATACAGAGGCGAGGCTGAATTCTTTATGCTTATGAATAATCGCCAGTGACTTCCATGTAGATGGATAGATATGTCTGAAATATTTGTTTATTTGAGTCCTTTCGTCCCATCCAAAGAAAAGGTACCTATAGATGGCCACCTTCACCTCGTCCCTACCCATTGCTTTTAGTCCAACGAATCGCTCATAAATTTCACCATGTTCACAATCACGGACATAAGAATCATCGAGAGGCATTTCATTCTTTCTTAGATAGAGTGCCAATAAGAGTGGTTGGCAGTTCACCACATCTATTCCTGTGAAATCGATATTGTAATTCTTTCTGGCCACCTTAGAGACATTGGTAAAGCTATGATATATCCTATCCACTTTCTTACCTTTCTTTAAGAATCGTTTTTGTGTTGTGTAAAAAATTCTGCTTATACGAATCTTCAACTTTTGATCGCCAATATTGTTATCTTGGCAGTGTTTCATCTCGGCCTTGATTGCATTTACAATATTAATCTCCAACTTCTTTATGGTCTTTTTGTATTTAGCGGGCAGTTTTATATTTTCATCTACATTTAATCTTCTTTCCTTTTTTTTATCAAGATCATCAATCCAGATCAAGGCAAAATCTGTTTTTTTTAGATAGGTTTGTAACACACAATACCTCTTTGTATATGTCTTGTCATTTTTCAAAGACGAATACCGGTAGTAATTTCCATTCTTATAAGGAACTGCTTTTATTATCTCCTCTTCTTCCATTATTTTTAGGAATTGCTTGTAGGTATCTCGACTGAAATAACCAATAAGCTCAGAGGTGCCCATCGGTATAATATATTTTTGAGGAGAGTTTTTTATAGAGTTCAGCTTAGTGTCAACTATTGTAAGAAAGTTTAAAATTTTCTGAATAGAGTAATTTTTCTTTTTCAACGGGTAATCGTTCCTGTTGATTAACCCAGATATAATAGAGAGACTGGTTATGTAACAAGCTTGGTTTATTTTCATCCTATTTAATACTACTTCATTGTTAAATAGACTTTCTTTATCGAAAGGCTTAATTATTATTTTACTGTTTTTCATCAAACTTCTTTATTTTATTTATATATAAAATTGATATCTTCCCTTTACTTATTTCTGTATTTTCCTCACTCACATACATCAATTGTTGTTATACATAGTAAAAATCAATTTGTTTTAGGTTTGAATATTAATTTTTTCGGAAAAGTACCTTCAGCCACTCTGCCATGAGGGCCTCGCGATAAAGTAAAATAGTCTGGCAATCAAGGTGGATAAAATATCGAAATGTGCTAGCCGCAGTGAGACAAGCTTGTTCTAAACATACACACACGTCAAGGAAAAGGGAATACAGACAATTCAGCCAACAGATGTAACTCCAGGTAACACACACAAGCAAAGCCAATAGCAATAGACTCTATGTTTACTTTTTTTATCAAAAATCTCTGGCAATCTCGACCACCTGTACATTTTCTGTCTCATATATTACTAAACCATATATAAAGGGAAGAACAATCTTATTGATAGTAAATAATATTCAATCTGTTTTGACTATTGGAACGCAGCTACAACAAGTTTTAATATGACGTTTGGTAATGACCAAAATAATTTAACATTTTTAAAATAAACAAAATGAATTCCTATTACTATAAGTATAAACTATAATAATAAATTATGAGTAAAAGAAATTTTAAAGACATGCCATCTATAATCTTCCCCCAATGGTTAACTGAAAGAATTGAGGATCTGATGCTTTTTGAGGATGATGTATATGGAGTATTAGACATGTGCGAATGGGAAAGAATGAGTGGGTATGAGCTTCTTGAGTTTGCTATTCTCTATCCTGATTATGAAGATGATGAAATAGGCATAGCTGATGATTATAATGGCATGATGGAGGCAATATTTTACGACTATCTCGACGATTGGAAAAAAGTAAAAATGGATGAACTCAGCGATGATAACCCTCAACTATATAAGAAGTTGATGACTAAAAAAAATAGACTAGATCATATTGATAATTTGCTCAATGATTAAGCAACTTAGCTCCCGGAAATGAGAGATTGATTCGAATTTGTATTTATATAATTTCTATCTCATCAATCTCTTCCATCAACCTATCGGTTTCTAATAAGGCTTTTATTATTTTTCGGTAATGCTGAATATCTTCCATAGATAACTCACGACCCTTGCGGTCTTTGAGCCATTTTTGGGCGGGCTGGTAACCTCCTATGTAAAACTCCCAAGCCACCTTGGGTACTTGATCAAAATATTGCTGGTCATTGATCCATACTCTACCTTTTATATCATCGATAGGTATATAGCCCGGACTGGTCTTGGTTAATTTTCTAGAAATAATATTATCGCCACCAGCTGGGTAGGTTGCTGGACTTTTTTCCAATGCTGAGTGCTTCATTAAATGGATACCGCGCAACTCGCTGCCCAACCGCACCAATTTCCAAAATGTTTTTACATTTTCTGGCCATGGCACACGGGGAAAGTCTGTCTTTAAAAACTCCTTGTACCGCTCACGGTACATAGGGCTGTGCAAAACAGCATAAATATAGTCCAGCACATCCATCGGAGTAAAATAGTTACGTTTATCACCCTGAGCCTGTCGAAGAGACTCTAATTCTGTTAAATCTGGAATGTTCCACCCACTATAGGTGTCTTCACCCTGCTCCCGCAACTGCAATGCTTCCTCTAATTGTGCTAGATCGTGATCGGGTAAAAACTGTAGCCCCAAGCCCGTCTCAAATTGCTTTACAAGTGTATGGTCTAGGTTGGGAGTGCGTTGTTTTTTATCAAAATATTTGTATGCTGGAAATGACTGCCCTCCACCACGATAATAAAAATTTAAATCTACCAAAGAATCAATAGCGAAAGATAGGTTCCATTGCATGGAGCCAACAGCTTGACCTTGTCTACCAATCACGATAGCAAAATTCTCTTTTTGTAACTCATTGGAAATTTCTGGTCTTGGCCAATCAATCATTTTTTCGTCATAATAAATATATCTAGAGTCGAATGGACGATATGCATAAGTAGAAATAATCCTTTTATGTTCATTTGATTGAATTGCATGTTTTGCATCTGTAAGTTTCCATCCTCTTGTATCACCAGCTAAATATTTACTACTAGTTTTTTTAGGAAAAAATCTATTCCTTGTAGTTTCAGCATCAATGTTTTTATCTGAGAACTCTATAATTCTATCATATAAAATTTGAGAACTAATATCTGTGACTAAAAAATCTCTTGATGTTTGAATGCCTGAACCTGATATATTGAATAAATCATTTAAATCTATCCATAACGAATATTCTTCATTCAATTCAAAATCCTTCGGCACCATAAAATAATCGGGGCCTACATTGGGCAGTTCCGCAAAGGCGATATCGGCAATACTATTGTTTTCCAAAAAGGTATATTTATCCTTTCGCCTTCCGTAAAGGTCGTAATGATATATTTGCCCTAGTTCACTCTTCTTTTTCTTACCTGTTTTTACCAAAAGGTTGATACTCACGCCCTGTTGTATATCGAACACATTATCGTCTTTACCGCCCTCGGGCGTGGTCTCCTTTTTTTTAGCATTGCCGTGCAGGTCTATGGTGTAAATTTTGTCAAAGGTTTTTAATAAATGCCAGCGCATTCCTCGAAAAGTGGGGTTATCCAAAAAACCGTGGGGGTTAATATACGCTACAACTCCCTCGTCCGTTTTCTCCACCATATGCTGGGCAAAACGTATAAACTTTACGTAATCGTCATTTAACCAGTGTTTTCGTTCTTGTAATTTCTGCCTGCCTCCGGGTTCTTTTTTATAATCTTTCAGTAAATCCAGAATATATTTCCCTTTGTTTGCGCTAATACCACTATACGGCGGATTGCCCAATACCACCATGACGGGCGTTTGGGTTTTTATGCGATTGGCCTCTTGGCTTTCGGTGGTTAGCCATTGGTTCATAAAAAGGTTGGGCACTTCTTTAATTCCGGGTTCCAAGGTGTTGGTAAGAAAAATATTGAAACGGTCTTGGGTATAACCTGCACCTTCTTTGGCAAAAAGCCCGTCACGTTGTGTCACAAATTTACTAGTATGGATATATCCTGTGTCCTGCAATAACAAATCCAACTTTAAATGTGCCATAGCATAGCTGGCCATTAAAATTTCAAATCCGTTTAGGCGGGGGATTAAGTCTTGGTTAACATATTGCGGCCAAAGCCCTTCCATGCCATCAAAACTTTGATAAATATGGCGCACCACTTGAGCCAAAAATGTGCCTGTTCCCGTAGCAGGATCTAAAATTTGTACACGGTGCACATTTTTTTTGGTCTTTCGCTTCTTGGTTTTGGTGCGGTTATCGGTATTATCTGTATCAACTTCTATTTCAATTTTACTGTTATCGGCCAAGCCCCTGTCCAGATTGAATTCTTCTTTTAGAATATCATCTACAGCCCCAACGATAAACTGTACTACAGGAAGGGGTGTGTAATAAACCCCACGTTCCACCCGTAATCCGGGGTCATAATCTTTTAAGAAATCTTCATAAAAATGGATGATGGGATCTTGCGTTCGAGTGTTTTTTCCAAAATTATGAAGAATGCCTTCTACATCGGTCGCGCGAAAGATCTCAGCCAGGCCATCAATAATCCAACTAAGACGGGTGTCCAGATCATAACCTGCTATATAATGAAATAGTTTTCGTAAAAAAGGATTGGTTTTGGGTATAAGCTCTGCCGCTTCCTGTCGGTTAAAAGTTTTTAATGTTGGGTCTTTACTTCGGGCAGCAAACATGCCGTACGCTATGGTTTGCGCATATAAATCAGCGAATTGTTCTGGGCTTATGTCACGTATCAGCAATTCTTTAAAACTAGTATATTGCTGTTGGAGCTCAGTTTCTGGATTGTGTTCATCAGCAATATCTTCGCGTAACGAGCGAGCAAATACTTCTTTAAGCAACCTGGCCTTACTAGCCATTAAATGACTTAGTTTTTTTGGCGAACGAATGGTCTGGGCAATATGCTCAGGAAAGTCCTTAATTAGTGCCTTAAATTCCCCATACGCTTCGGAATTAGTTGTAATCTCATTGGTAAGTGGATCTAGATAAGCTAAATGAATTGTTTTAATGTGATCTCCATCTTGATATAATCTGAATTCAAGATAATTGGTAATTATTAAATTTTGCAGACCATTTTTGTAACGCGAAAATTGTTTTTTATAAGCTGGGTCATCCAAACTTTTGTCAACGTCTTTGGCTTCTATATAGCCTCTACCAATAGATTCTTTGGTTATAATAAAATCGGGAGCACCAACTGCACTACGCTTGGGTTCGTTTGTAATTTCAAAACTTGGTAAAAGGGCATCCAATAATTGTTGAAGATCGCCACGGTAACTATGTTCTGTAGAAATACCACTTACATAACGGTTTTGTACAGTAGAAAGATATTGTTGAATGGTCATGAAATATTCTTGCGTTAGTTATTACAGGGAGATTTTCAAATATAAATATTATTTGTTGGAAATAACTTGGTGGCTATTCTGATTAAATTTATTCTTCAAGAAGTTCATCTATGGAAAGCAGCCGCAATAAATCAGGAAAAAGAAACTCTAAAATATCATCAATATCTGAGCTTACAAAGTCTGAAGTTATATTTATAGTGTCATTATCCCTTTTGATTGCATAAATATTGTCTTCATTAAACTTAAAATAAAAAGATTTTGTCATTATCGTAGATGTTCCATTGGTCTTCCTTTTTCCAACAATTACATCTAGGGTTTTCTTATAATCGATATCAAAGTAGTCTAAAAAATTTTGTGTGGTTTCAACCCATATGTCTATTTGTGTCATTTAGTATATATAATTTTAGCGACAATACTTCAGGCGGTATAAAAAGGAAGAGGAATGGAAAGGCATCGTCATAGGATTAAATAAAATGTTCAACAAATGTTCTACTCCATATAATTATATTAAATAAATAATTCTGTAAAGGCCTTAAATATTGATAAGATGACCTCGCCAAGAATTGAATTTGTATCTATAATTTAGGAAACTTCTATTCTAAAATAATTGTTGTCAGAACATTATGGAAAAAAAGGGGGATGGAAAGATATCGATAAACTATAAAGAAAAAGGAGAAATATGTAGTGCTCGAGATAATAAATTGGGAATAAATCCAATATAATGGAATATTTCCTTTAATCCGTTTTATTTTATACTTTTGTAATAAATAAATCAAGGATGGAAAACAAAAAATTCTCCATAGTCGATGTAGAAACTACGGGCGGTGGAATGCGTGGGAATAGGATAACGGAAATATGTGTTGTCATCCTGCAAAATGGTGAAATTTTAGATAAATACACCACACTTATAAATCCTGAAAAGATAATTCCTCACCATATTACAGCGTTAACAGGCATATCCAATGAAACGGTGGAAGGTGCACCACTATTTTATGAAGTGGCTGAAGAAATTCAAAAGATTACTGAAAATACCATTTTTGTCGCCCACAATGTCCATTTCGATTATAATGTAATACGAAATGAATTCCGCAGATTGGGAATGGAATTTGACCGAAAAAAGCTATGTACGGTTCGTTTGTCAAGAAAATTAATCCCCCATCTTTTAAGTTATAGCTTGGGTCGCATTTGCAGTTCAATAAATATACCCATTGAAAACAGACATAGGGCAGAAG